>CAMJKR010000140.1 GCA_946406415.1 uncultured Selenomonadales bacterium
GTGCGCGTTCAAAATATTATCGTTGCCGTTGCCCGCGCCGTAGAAGAAAGTATTTTGCCCTGCGCCGCCAATGAGCGTGTCGCTTTCGGAACCATAGCCGCCCCAAACGCTGTTGGAACCAGAGCCGCCCGTTATTACGTTGCTAAGTCCATTGCCAGCCAAAATATTATTGCCGTCCGATTGCGAGGCGTCGAGGATTGCAAAGTTGCCGTCGTAGCGTGTGCCGTGATAATCCAGCGAATCATCACTAAGCCAAACTTCAACGTCGCCCGCGCCTTTGCCGACTGTCAAGGTTGCTTTTGAGCCGATGCCAACGTAGAAATTTGTATAACCGTCGAATTCAGCATTGGTATCAACTTTGGCAATTAAATCGTCGTTTAGGCGGAAACTCTTACCTTGTGCGCCTTCAAGCATTAAAAATTCCTTGCCGCCGTCAATCCTAATTCCAACGTCGTTGCCTTTCAAGAATACGTCGGTAATCGCGCTGTTGTCGTTGAACTTAACTTTATCGGCGGTGGTATCTTGCGCGTCGCTCATGAAGTCAAAGTTTTCGATTGAGTCGCGTCCGTCGCCAGGCGTGTAGAAGAATGTCGCAACGTTTTTATCCGCGTCGGTGTTGCCAAACATTTTATCTTGCCCCACGCCGCCGGAAATGCTTTGCTCGCCACTGCCAGCCAAAATCGTATCGTTTTTATCCGAACCGATTATCGTCGTGTTGCCCGCGCCGCCTTTTAGCGAGTATACGCCATTAACCCACATTGTCGTTGGTACATAGTCTTTGCTGTCAATGTAGGCGGTATCCATCGTGACGTTGAGGTCTCCTGTTATGCCGCTGAAGTCTACGCCTGCTTTGGTGTTGGCGGCGGTGCCTACGAAGTAAACTTCCTCGCCCTCGTTTACTGCCAAATCGGAGTTTTCGGCTTTATACCAATCACCTGCCGCGATGAAAACGCCCTTGTTCAAAACGTTTCTGCGCTCGTGGAAAATGTTTACTTTGGCGGTCGTCTTAATGTCGCTTAGGGTCACGGTGTCGCTGGAGTTGCCGAAAGTCAAGCCGTTCTCTAAGAATTCGACGCCTGCCGGGTCGCCAGCAATATAAATCGTGTCCGTGCCGGAGCCAAAGCCCGTATGGAAATTTTCTACCGTCGTGCGCCCGCTTAAGACGATATTTGCGCTGCCTTCTGTCCTTACAACATTGGAACCTGCGCCGCCGTCGACAAAAGAGCCTTCGTTTGCATAAAGCGAATCTTTACCGGAGCCGCTTATGATTGTGCCGTGTTGCTTTGCAACCAAAATTAAATTTTTAGTCTCGTTGCTCACGTCAAGCGAATCATGTTGCGAGGCATAACCGACTTTTTGCAACTTGCCCACTCTGTCGTAGAAATTAATCAACTCGCTGTTATTGCCCATATCGACTTGAGCCGAGCCGAGCCAAAGATTTCCGTTGTTAAAGTTAATCGAACCGTTTGTAACCGCCGTGAAAATGTCGTTGTAAGTCGTGCCGAAGCCCGTACCCGTCGAGTGGTCGTAATTTTCCAAAGTCATTCGACCTTCAATCGGGAAGAGCCACGTATTGCCGCCCGTCAAGCTTACGTTAACATTTTCGCCGCGACTTACAATCGTGTCGTCGCCCGCCGTGATATTGACTGGCGCCGAAGTATTTTCGATAACAGCCAAATCGCCGCCGCTTAACGAAATATTGCGTTCTGCGGTTGCACTCGCCGATACAACCGAATAATTTTTCAGCTTGAACGTGTTGACGATTTGAGCCGTCGGTGTCATGCGCGTGATAAGCGGATTATCTGCGTTATAAATATAGGCGTCGCCGTCAAGCCCAACGATTACATCGCCCGAAGTCGCTTTAAGTGAAGTTTCGTTAGCTATGTAAGTGCCGCCCTCCGAAACTTTCAAACTTGCGCCCTCGTCAAGTCCAACGATTTCTTTATTGCGCAACCAAATTCCGTCAGCGTCGTTAGTCAATGCCAAGTTGTTGTTGTTAAGCGTGAAGTTTTCGCCGAGCATTTGCAACCAAATTTTATCCGCGTCGCCCGTCTTAAACGAGGAGCCGTTCGTTATGTCGTGAATATACAACGCATTATCATACGCGCCGATTGAGGAGAACGTACCGTCGAAGTAGCCGCCAATGCCGTTGATAAACAAGTTGTCCGACGTGTAACTGAAGATCAAATCGCCTTGCACGTCCGCGATATTCTCAATATATTCCGCGCTGTTCAGCTCAAAGGTTACGTTGTCGTCGCCTTGAATCGTGACTGCAACTGTGTTGTTGTCCTCGCCGAAAGTAAAGGTGCCTTCCGTGTCCGTGTGAACTTCCTTAACGCCGCCCGCATACACTATCGACGCGCCGTCGCTAACGTCTAAAAGTTTCGTGCCGCTTGCGGAACCGACAACTTTAATCGAATCGTCGCCGTAAATCAAAATCGGATTCTTGCTACCGTTTACATAAAATTCATCGCTCGTAAAGTCGCCGCTAACTGTGCCGTCCAAACTTGCAAAGCCGCTCGCGTAGGATTTTTCGCGAAGGAAATCGGCAACAATCTCAACGTTTGAATCGCCGCTGATTGAATAGGCTTTCTCGCCGATTGTAAAGGTGCCTTCCGTGTCCGTGTCGACGTAGAAATATTGTCCGCTTCCCGCATATTTGTCATTATAGTCGCCGTCAATGCTCGTATCGCCGCCGTTTACAGTCGCACTGTCAGATATTCCGCGTACTCTTCTCAAGCCGAGTGTATCCGCTTGCAAGCTATAGGTTTCGTCGCCCGCCACGATAACATTTTCCGAGAAGGTTTTACCAATATAACTATCCGGTACATTGTTTAGCGTCGCGTCCTTCTGCGTGATTTTGTGGCTGAACGTGTAATCGTTATTCGCACCCGTTATCGATATGCCGTCCGGAATATTTTCGGTGAGTTCAAATACTCTGCCGTCAACAGTCGTCGAACCTTTTTGCGCCAATACAAACGAGTCGCCGCTGTCAAAGCCCGTAGCTGAAATGCTCGCGCCCAAGACAACCGAATCAACACTGACTGCAACACTACCGTCGCCGCTGAATGTCTTGCCGTCGTATTCTGGAACATCAGCCGCTTTAAAGGACAAGGCGTCATTTACCAAGCGTATCTCGGCATTGTCTTTGTTCGTGGTAATGTTTATGTCGTTGAATGTGTAAGAGCCGGCGTCTTCCGTCACGATATAAACTTGATTTGCAACCGATTCGCCCTCTTTGGTCGCGCTTGTCGAAACTGTCGCGCCCGCGTCTATGCCGCTGATTGTTTGCAAGCCTTTAGAATCAATCTGTACGTTATAGCTGTCGTCGCCCTTCGCGATAAACTTTTCAACGAAAATTGAGCCGTCGGAATTCGTTATGCCGGAGGTAAATCCGTCTTCAACGCTCGCTATGGTTACGCCTCTGGAAACGTTTTTAGTAAGTTCAAATACTTTGCCGTCAATCGTCGTCGTGCCCTTTTCCGTCAAAACGATTTCTTCAGGAACCACACTTGCCGCGTCCACCAAAGTAAGTTTATCGTCGCCAACCGTGACAATAATATCACCGTCAGCCCGAACCGACGTGGCACCTTCCGCCGTCTTAAGCTTGCTCGTCGCGTTGAAGCCCCAGACACTATCCTGCCCGCCAATGAACTCGATGAGCACATTGGAGCCGGTGTTGACTATCGAATCGGAACCACTGCCACCGGAAATCGTGACGTTGTCGCCTCTGTTTATGATTGTGTCGTTGCCATAGTTGCCGCTGATAGAAACGCCTTCGCCGCTGTTCGTCAGTCTATCGTCGCCGTAGTAACCTTCGACCATAGCATTTGCACCGCTGTTATTAATCGTATCGTTGCCCGCGCCGCCGTCTAAGGAACCCTTTGCGCCGCTTGAAATTATCGAATCGTTGCTCGCCCTTCCGCTGATTGTTACGTTGGAGCCGGTGTTTTGAATCGTATCGGCAAGTTCCGTGCCGGTTATCAGCGTGTTGTTCGTTGAGTTGCTTATGTTGAGCGCGGGGACTTCATAATTGACAATGTTAATCGTGGAAAGACTTGCGCCGCCCACTATCGTCAGGACGTTTTCGCCGCCCGCTATCGTCAGAATGTCTTCGCCAACCGTAACAAGAACATCATCGCCGCTGATTTGCGTTTCATAGTTCGTACCTGCCGTTATGCTAAGCTGTGACGTTTCATTAAAGCCGAAGATTGAATCGTTGCCGGAGCCGACGTCGTATTTAATCACTTCATTATTGAGGGACGCGCCCTGCAGACTTATGACATCATCGCCCGCGCCGCCGTTTATGGTTGCTTCGTCGCCCTCGTTTATGATTGTGTCGTTGCCGTCGCCGCCCATGATTGAAGCCGAATCGCTGAAGATTGGATTAATGTAATCGTCGCCGTCGCCGCCGTTAATCGTGGCATAACCGCCCATTGCCCAATTAGAGATACCGTCCACTGTTTCGCCCAAAATGGTATCGTTGCCGGAGCCGCCGTCGATATACGTTTGGTTGCCGATAAAAACGCTAATGTGGTCATCGCCGGAGCCGCCTTCTAGTGTGACGTAATAGGCGTGGTGATTTTGGATTGTGTCGTTGCCTGCGCCCGCGTTGATTGAGACGCCATTTGCAATGAGCGAGCCTGTTGGGCTGTAATTTGAAATGGAGTCCGCGCCGTCCGAGCCGTCGATTACCGCATGGGCACCCGTATTGTTAACGGTATCATCGCCGCCATATACTCTTATCGTGACATTGTCGCCGCTGTTGGTTATGGAATCGTCGCCGCCCGTGCCAATTATCAGCGTGTCGTCCGCAGTATTGGAAATGACTGTTGGGTTGGTATCGATAATCTGAACCGCATCCAAGCTTGCCGCGCCCGTCAAAACAATCTCATCGTCGCCGACAGTAACAATGACATCGTCACCGCTCTTTTTCGTGGAATATTTAGTGCCCGCGATTTGAAGCACGGAATCTTCTTTAAAGCCCTCGATTGTATCGTCGCCGCCGCTCCAAACGAATACGACGTTATCGCTGTTGTTGCTGATTGAATTGTTGCCGAGACCCGCGTCGATTGTGATATTGTCGGCGTGATTGTAAATTGTATCGTTGCCCTCGCCGCCGAAGATTGAAACGTTATCGGCAGTGTTGGAAATGTAATCGTCGCCCGCCTCGCCGTTGATTGTGACGCCTTCGGCACTGTTTGATAGCGTGTCATTATATTTGGTGCCGCGCAGAGAAATATTTTCGGCAATATTTTCGGTGTCCCAACCTTCGCCGTTTGCTTCGGAAACAAATCGGAATACGGCGTTGCTGTACTCCAGAGGTTTAATCAATCCGGATCGTGCGTGCCCTGCGCCTTTGACGATAAATTTTTCTTTGGCTTCTGCGCCCGACTCGTCGTAAAGTTCGTGGAGCATACTGACCGGAGCAACACCGTCATCGTCGCCCGAAATAAACAGCGTCGGCTTTTTTACGGTAGCGATTGAGTCAATCGGGGCGGCGTCGTGCAAGTAATAGCCCGTCAAACCTTCAGCGACAGGATCTATAAGCGGTATAATTTCTGACGATATACCCAGTGCTGCAAGTTCAGGGTGGTCGGCTACAATCGTTTCAAAAGTTTTCATAACATCGCTGTAGCCGCAATCCTCAACGATTGACGTGACGTTTACAACGTCGGAACGGGCGGCGGCGAGCAGTGCTGTTGCCGCACCCATGCTTACGCCGTGCAATGTAATTTTAGAATCGGGATAACGACTGGCAATTTCCTGTGTCCAAAGAGCAACGTCTTGACTTTCTGCAACGCCCATCGTTAACCATGTACCTTCGGACTTTCCTGCGGCGCGTTGGTCAATCATTAATACATTGTAATTATTGGCAAGATAGAAAGTCGCGAAAGGATTCATTGACTCGTAATTGCAACCGTATCCGTGAACCAACACAACCCATTTGTCATTTGAATTTTCGGGCGTGTAGTGGACGCCATAGAGTTCCAGATTGTCCGCTGACGTGATAGTCCAATCTTCTTTTGTGGCGTAATTGGTCGGTTCGGGACCGGTAATTTCTTCCGGATTGAAGACAAGTCCCGCTATTACGGGATAACCCAATGCCGTGCGTTTCTCTATTGCTTCAACCACCTGCACAAGGCCATTCGTCGATTCAATGTTAGGGTTCGTCTCGTTCGCCGCGTCAATAAGAGTAATTTTGCTGTCGCCGACGGTGATGATTAAATCGTTGCCGCTCACTTGCGTTGAATAAACATTGTCGCCGACTGAAAGTGTGGAGGTCGAATCGAAGCCGGTTATAGTGTCGTTGCCGTCGCCTTCCGCATAAGTGACAAGAGCCGCGCCGCCGCTCAAAGAAATTAAATCGTCGCCCGCGCCCGCGTT
>CAMJKR010000141.1 GCA_946406415.1 uncultured Selenomonadales bacterium
CGGAATATAAAGTTTGAAACTTATGCAGGCGTGAGAATTCGCGGTGCAATGATTGATTATCTGCGCTCGAAAGACTGGATACCCGTTTCAATGCGCCAAAAAATTCGCAAGTATGAACAAACAGTTTGCCGACTTGAAAACGAATTGGGGCGGACGGCGACCGATGACGAATTGGCGGAGGCGTTGGAAATTTCGCTGGAGGAACTGCAAACGCTGGTCAATCAGAGCAATTCGGCAACAGTCATTCCGCTTGAAGAGTATTTAAAAACCGACGCGGCAGAGGCAATAGATACCAACCCCGCGAATTCAACGGAGCTTTTTGAGCTGAAAGAAACTCTAGCAAAGGCGATTGAACGCTTGCCTGAACGAGAACGCCTTGTTGTGTCGCTGTATTATTACGAGGAAATGACGCTAAAAGAAATTAGTTTGGTATTGCACTTGACGGAGGCGCGAATTTCCCAGTTACACACAAAGGCGATAATGAAAATGCGCGGTTATTTGGCGCAAAGCAAAGAGGAATTGGTTTAGGAAAGGAGGACGCGAGATGAGCGAAAATCTTATCTTGGGCGGTCCGGCATCCGGTTATAAATACGAATTCAGACCGGATGGCGTTTATTTGACGGTTTATCCCAATGTGGACGGCGAACGTCTCTTTGAGCTGTCCGATATGCGCCAAATTCTGCGTGATTGTAAAGTTTTGGATTATGACGTAGGGATACTTTCGCGGACAATGCGCGAGGCAAATGGTCGTCCGCAAAAAATCGCCGAGCCGATTCAAATTACTGAGGAAGCTTTAAAATCAATATTCGACGGCGAAGAAATTTTTGCGGGCAACGAGGAAGAGGAACCTTACGCCCGAATTGTCGTGGAAATGACACGCGACAGAATGAAGGCGACAATTCGCTACGACACACGGGACGGCGCAAGATTGCCAACTAAAGAAATGGTTATGGCGGCACTCGACGAAGCGGGCGTTGTTTACGGCATTAACGAGGACGCGATTGACATTGGCATTGCGAGTTTGACGCCATTTGTTGCGGCGGAAGGTCTTTTGCCAATTCCAGGAGAAAACGCTTACATTGACAGGAAATTTAACTTGGGCGTTCAAGGCAAACCGATTATCGACGAATACGGCAGGGCGGATTATAAGGACTTAAATCTTTTCGTGCTTGCTAAGGAAAATCAGACGTTGGCAATCCGTATTCCGCAGACGAAAGGCACGCCCGGTAAAAATATTTTAGGTGAAATTGTCCCCGCGCAGAACGGCAGACCTTGCCCGATGCCCGAAGGCAAAAATACTAAAGTCGTCGGCGAACACAGATTGATAGCAACGGTGAACGGGCAAATTGTCGATAAAGGCTCGCGCATAAGTGTTGACCCGCGACTTGAGATTAAGGGCGGTGTCGGTGTGCAGACGGGCGATATTGACTTTGACGGTACAGTACAGATTAAAGGCGACGTGGAGCAAGGCTTTAAAGTCACGGCGACGGGCGACATTGAAATTAAAGGCTCAATCAACGGCGCGGAAGTTAGAGGGCGCAACGTTTACATAAGCGGCGGCGTCACGGGCGCGGATAGAGCTAAAGTTTTCGCTGAACACGACGTTAGAACCGCCTTTGCCGAAAACGCGCTGATTGAGGCTGGCAACGATGTTTTCATTGCGGATATTGCTTTGCATTCGCAAATCAGATCCGGCAAGCGTCTAATTATGGAAGATAAGCACGGGCAGATAACCGGCGGTCATGCCGTCGCGGGCGAGATGGTTAGCGTTAAAATTATCGGCAACTCGTCTTTTGTTGTAACTAAAGTTTCCGTCGGCGTCGACCCCAACTTACAAAGAGAATATCAAGAGTTGCGCAGGGCTTATAAAGAATCTAAGAAACGCTTGACGCATATAACACAGACGCTTAACACGCTGTCGAAGATTGATATTAACAAATTGCCCAAAAGCCGCGTCGAATCGATAAATGCCTTGACTCGTTCGCAATTCCCGTTGGCAGGACAAATTAAGCGCGACGAGAAAAGAATTTTGGAAATCGAACAGCAGCTTACGAACATGAAGAACGGCAAAATTCGTGTTAGCGGCACAATTTATCCCGGCGTGCGCCTTTCCGTTAACAACATTCTAAAAAGCATTCAGTCGGAATATAAACATTGCAGTATTTCTCTCAACTCGGAAGGCGATGTCGAAGTCGGAACGTATTAATTGCAAGGAGGAATAAAAAATGGAACTTGCACCAGTTGGAGTACAAATGACATATGCGAACGCAAATAACGCCTCGCAAGTTCAGCACGATATGAATAATGCCTCTGCATTGCAGAACGCATTTCAGACCGTGCGCGAAAAAGAAGACGCTCAACTTAAACAAAAACAAGTTCGCGATAAGGAAGAAGCGGAAGGGCGTTTAATAAAAGACGACCCCGACCGCAGAAGCAGACAGGGCGGCTATTATTATCGCAGTCAACAACGCCAAGAAGAATTTGAGGACGAAGAAGAAAATTACGCCGTCGACCCAAGACGCGGACATTTCTTGGATATTTCTTTGTAAGTCATGATTACAGAAATAATGCTGTTGCTGATTGTGCTGGGTACGGGAATTGTTTTTATAGCGTGGTCAAACACCCGTCGACGTAAACAGGACGCTATAGAGCGCAGGGAAGTTGAGGACTCGACGGGCAAGCTTAAAAAGGAATTGGAGCGTACAGCCAACGAAATAATCGGACGCATGGAAAATCACGTTACGCATTTGGAAAACGTTTTGGACGAATCCGAACGCAATCGAACGCAACTTGAAGGGCGCGTTTCCGAATTAAAAAAATTACTCAAAAAAAGCGAGGGGCAATCCGGCGAAATACGCGACTTGTTGGCAAGATTAGACGACGCCGGCGAGGAAATTAATACCATGCAACGAAAAATGGACGTCGTCGAACGGAAATTAAATTTGGCAATGACGGCACCGCTTCCGATTCAACAGCCGGTAACAATCCCGCAAATGACAACGCCGCTCGTCCCACCGATAATCACGCCGCCGATAACTTCTGCACCGTTTGCACCGATTAATACAACTTCTACGCCGCCGCCGCTTGAACAGAAAAATCCGCCGCCGATTACCCCACGAAACGTACCGCCAACAAAAGTAACGACGCCGCCCGCTGAACCTATTAATCCGTTGGGACCAATCACAGTACCGCCGATTATCCGTCCGGCAGAAGTCGAAGATAAAGCCTTTGATAAAATTTTGGAAAAATCAATCGCCGAACCGCCAAAGCCGAGAAAATCAATCGTCTTGTCGCCGGAAAATAAACAGCCGGCAACCGTCGTTGAGGCAGACCCCGTAAAGATTGAGGCGACGCGCAAGAAATTAAACGAGGCGTCAGCTAAAATGGCAGAAAAACCTCCGGAAGAATTGGACAATCAAACACAGCCTCTGCAAAAGAGAAGGCGCAGTTCCCGTTCAGCTCGCGACGTAAGAAAGGCGGCACTCGACGCGATAAAGGCGGCAGAACAAACCAGCGCACTTGCTGAAAAGCCGCTTGAGGTACCGCGCAGAAAACCGGAAAAAGAAATTCTCCCTGAACGTCGCGACTTAAAATTAGAAACGACAAATTCGGCGATAATCAAAGAAATGCTTTTGTCGGGCATGTCAATCGAAGAAATTTCACGCGAAACGGGATTGGGACGCGGCGCAATAGAGTTGATTCAAGAAATGACCAGGCGACAACTGGCAAGAAGATAGCAAACGCTGCTCATCATCGGTGAGCAGAATTTTTTTAAACTTACTATAAAGGGTTGATCAAAATTGAAAAATATATACGAGGAGGTTTTCAAATGATAAAAAAATTTTTCGGTGTATTGATTGCTCTGCTGATTTTCAACGTGTCAATTTGCGCGGCGGCGGAATTGGTTATCTTCCATACCAACGACATGCATGCCCGCGTTCAAGATACTGACGACAGCGGAAAAAGTATCGGGTTGGCAGAAATGGCAGCGGCGGTTAAAGCCGTTAAAGCAAAAAATCCAACTACGCTTTGGTTTGACGCAGGCGATACTTTTCACGGCATGCCGATGATTACAATTACTCGCGGCGAAAATTTGGTTCCACTTCTTAACGAGGCGGGATTCGACGCAATGACTGCCGGTAATCACGATTTTAATTATGGCTCCACGCAACTCGAAAAGCTAGTTAAAAAATTGAAATTCCCACTGCTCGATGCTAATGTTGTGCGCAAGAAAAATGGTAAACTCGTCTTTAAGCCGTACAAAATTTTCAAACTCAACGGAATTAAAGTTGGCGTGTTTGGGCTGTCAACGCCGGAATGCGCTTATAAAACCAATCCCAAAAACGTCACCACAGTTGAGTTTTTAAATCCCGTTGAAGTTTCAAAGGAAATGATTAAAAAGCTTCGCCCGAAATGCGACGTGCTGATTGCTATCATGCATATGGGCGTTGACGCAAGCTCCGAATTCACCAGCGAACGCATTGCCCGCGAAACCGACGGCATTGATTTAATCGTTGACGGTCACAGTCACACCGCCCTTGCCGAAGGCTTGCGAGTCAAAGATACTCTGATTGTTCAAACCGGTTGGCATGAATATCGTCTGGGACGTGCCACGATTGAGGTTGAGAATCACAAAATAATTTCCAAAAAAGCTGAACTGCTCGACGCCGAAGAAGTTAAAGCGATTTGTCCTAAGCCCGATAAAAAAATCCTCGAATTGCTTGAGGATGCGCACCTTAAAGCCGACAAACTTTTGAACGAAGTAGTTGCACACAGCGACAAAGAACTTTCAAGCAATCGGTTGCTCGTGCGCCGCAATGAATCTGAACTCGGCAATCTTGCGGCAGATGCTTATCGTTGGGCGGCAAAATCCGATATTGCCATTGCTAACGGCGGTTCCGTCCGTGCTGATTTGCCCGAAGGCGATGTTAAAAAGCGCGACACGATGGCAATTTTCCCATTCGGAAATACTTTGCGCATTGCTGAAATTCAAGGCTCGACTATTCGCGAAATGCTCGAACACTCCGTTGAATATTATCCTGCGTCTTTTGGCGGCTTCCTCGACGTGAGCGGAATGACTTTCAGCTACGACCCGTCTAAGCCCGCTAAACACCGCGTCGCAGAAGTTTTAATTGGCGGTCAACCGCTCGACGAAAACAAAACTTACACGATTGCCCTTGTCGATTTTCAGACCTCTGGCGGCGACGATTACAAAATGCTGACGAATTTAAGAATTATCGGCGAACTCGGAACTTGCGACGAAGTCCTTACCGATTATCTAAACCAAGTCGGCATGAAAGGTATTGAAGTCGGCAGAATCACTCGCCTTAAAGAGGTTCCCGTTCCCGATGAAAGACCTGACGGCGAATAAAATTTTGGAGGTAAAAATATGTCGGCAAAAATTTTATACGGAAAAGAATTCGCCGCAAAGATAAAAGAATCTGCGCGGGCGGAAGTCGAAGAGCTAAAAAAAAATTTTGGTATAACGCCCGGACTTACAGTTATAATCGTCGGTGAAAATCCCGCGTCTAAAGTTTACGTGCGCAATAAGCACAAAACTTGCGAGGAACTCGGAATAATCTCGGAGGTTGTCGCGTTGCCGGAAGATACGACTAAGGAAAAATTGCTGGAGACAATCGACGAACTAAACGCGGATAAAAATGTTCACGGGATTTTAGTACAACTGCCATTGCCCGCCGCGATAAAAGCGCACTCCGACGAAATTTTAAACCGAATCGACCCGAAAAAAGATGTCGACGGCTTCCACCCCGTTAACGTCGGCAAGCTCGTTATCGGGACGCCCGCGCTGGTGCCGTGCACGCCTGCAGGTTGCATTGAAATGCTTGACCTCGCGGGAATTGAAATTGACGGCAAACGCGCTGTAATTATCGGGCGCAGTAACATTGTCGGCAAGCCGTTATTCCATTTATTGCTTGCGCGTCATGCAACGGTAACGGTTTGTCACACGCACACGAAAAATTTAGCGGACGTTGCTCGCGAAGGCGAAATTTTAGTTGCGGCGTCGGGTAAAGCGGGTTTAGTTACGGCTGATATGATTCGTCCCGGCGCAACAGTCATCGACGTTGGAATAAATCGGATTGCGCCGAAAAAATTGGTCGGCGACGTCGACTTTGACGCGGCAGTAGAAATTGCCGGCGCGATTACACCGGTGCCAGGCGGCGTCGGATTGTTAACAGTGGCAATGCTCATGAAAAACGTCGTCAAAGCGGCAAAACTTCAGCTTGAGGCTTGAGCAATGTTTATCTTCTTAGTTGCTCTGCTACTGGGCGCGGTTATGGCTATCGCGCTGGCGTCGATACACTTTTTATTCAGCGAACATGTTGCCAAAAAATTTTATCGGCTATTCGCGCTGGCA
>CAMJKR010000142.1 GCA_946406415.1 uncultured Selenomonadales bacterium
AGCGTTTTAATAGCGCGTTGGACATGAGTGGCTTGACTGACTTTAAAGGAACGGTTCACGGTCACACGGACAATCCCAACATAAATTTGGAACTCTCCGCCGTCGACAACTCTAAACGCGAAGGCGAACACTTCAAGGGCAAACTTTTTAAGCAGCCCTTCGACTCGGTTCAGCTCGCGGTGTCTGGTAGCCTCGACGGCATCAACATAGATAAGTTTAACCTGGAGAAGGACGGCAACTTAAAATGGACGGTCATTGAGGGCAAAGTCAGCTTGACGGGCGACAAGGCAATCAATCTGCAACTCGACACGACCAAAGTTCGCGCAGAAGACATCGCCGCGCTCGTGGCACCCGACCAACCCATAACCGGCAACGTCACTAACACTGTTAAAATCACCGGCACAATCGACAATCCACAAGTCGTTGGCAACATCAAGTTCAATCGCGGCAGTTATCGTGGCATCCTGTTAAGCGGCATGACGGGCGATTATTACTTGGAAGGCGACGTTCTCCGCCTGCAAGATTTTGAAATTACCTCGCCGATGGTTGATATGGTTTTGAACGGCACGATTAATAAAAATACTCGCGTCATGGATTTTGTCGTTCAAGGTAAAGATGTTCGGCTTGAGCGGTTCAAAAGTAAATTACCCGAAAATTATACTGCTGAAGGTCACACGATTTTTGAGGGCGTTATAAAGGGCACGCCTGACGTCCCGATTTTCGACGGCACACTTAAAGCGGAAGAAATTACTTTGAACGGCGTCGCATTAACTGACGTTTACGGGCACCTCGAATCCAACGGCATGAATGTTTATCTTGATGATTTCCATTTCAATGACGGCGAGGCAAGCTGTCAAATGCAAGTTTCTATGAATCTTCAAAGCGAAAATATCAGCGGCGAAATTGAAGTAACCAACGCTAATATCGGCAGAATGTTTATTATCGCCGCGCAGAAAAACGACCTCCTCGACGGCACTTTGAACAGCAAAATTTTGGTAAGTGGAACGTTAAGCAAACCGACTGGATCCTTGTTTGGCGAAATTTCTCAAGGCGCGTTGGCGGGGCATGATATTCACGCCGTAAAAGTTGACGCCCGATTACTTAACAACATTGTTTACGTCAATCAATTCGAGGGCAAGCAGGGCGACAAGGGAACTTTTGACTTGAACGGCTCGGCTGATTTGGGCGGCGAACTCGGTTTAAGATTGGTTGCTAAAGATTTGGAGCTGGGAATTTTCAGCGCGGCAGCTGGTTACAACATTGATATGGTTGGCACGTCGAATATTGTTGCAGACCTTAAAGGCACGGTTGATAATCCTTTTGCTGAAGTGCTTTTGACGGCGACGGGCGGGATTAGAGGTTCGACTTTTGATCTTTTGCACGGACATTTTCTGTTAAAAGATTGGCGCGTTAACGTTGAGGAATTGACTGTTCAGCGCGAATTGGGCGGCAAAACTTATGGCGCAAGTGCGGAGGGTTATATCCCATTGAGAGCTTTGACTGCCACGAGTAAAGAAAATTTGCCCGCCAATGAGCAACTGGATTTAACGGTATCACTTGACGGCGCGGATTTGAGCTTGTTGCCAGTCCTAAGCAGTTATGTTGCGTGGGGTATCGGCGACCTCGACGGCGCAGTTAAAATCACGGGCACCGCGACTAATCCTCAAGTCAACGGAAAAATTTCTCTTAACGACGGCTCAGTTAAGATTAAGGGCATGAAAACTTTGATTGAACATATAAATATTGCAATGGCGTTTAAGGGCGAACGGTTTGATATAGAAAACTTTTCGGGCAATCTCGGTTCGGGAACTTTTGCGTTGACGGGCGGATTTAGTTTCCCAAATTTAGATTTTACCGATTATAACTTTGACTTCGCGGCGGTTAATCTCGACATTGACAGCAACGTTTTCGACGGAATTTTAAATGCGAACTTTAACTTTAGCGAAGGTACAATTTATCATTGGACGTTGCCGAAATTGTCCGGGCAAATTAATCTCGACAAATGTCGATTCGGTATTCCCGACATTACAACAGATGACGAGCCATTACCGAATATTATTCTGGACGTTTCGTTAAATCTCGGCGATAAAGTTCACTTTTACGAGCCAAACTTTTTCGGGATAAAAATGGATGCATACTTTACAGGCAATGCGCGCTTCGAGGGTACGACGAATCACCCGAAAACTTCTGGTCTAATCAAGGTTAAGCGCGGCGGTACCTTGACTTATTTGGAATCAGTGTTTAATATTCGGGAAGGCGAAGCGCACTTCAATCAAGTTGGCTCGTTTATGCCGACGGTACACTTTGCCGCCGATACCAGAATTGCTAACACGAAAATTTTCTTGAAAGTCGACGGGCAACCTAACAATATGGACTTAAATTTGACATCAAGCCCCGAAATGACGCAGGAAGAAATTATCAAGTTGTTAACTTTGCGCGACGCTTATTCAAAGGGCGGCGATAATACTTTGACGGGAGCTGATGCGTTGGCTATCGGCTTGCAAATTACCGTTCTTTCCGAAATTGAAGACGCCTTGAGACAGACGCTCGGCATTGACCAATTCAGAGTATCCAGAGGCTCCGGCTCCATGTTTGAGAGCCATAATCCCGGCGACCAAAACGCCAATACTCGCGACAAAGATTATAACCTTACAATCGGCAAATATATCGGCGATAAGTTCATGGTTCGCTACACTCGCGGCTTTGGTAGTCACAGAGTTAATCGTTATGGCATTCGCTACGACTTCAACGACAGCATGGGCTTAACGATTGAGAAAGAGGGAAAAGATTTTATCTTCAGCATTGAAGCGCAATATAAGTTTTAGCTGATAGCTGTTAGCTTTTAGCTGTTAGAAGGAGGATTCATTTTTGAAAGCTAAAAAATTTTTACGGCGAAAACGAGCGGCATTAATCGCGGCGTTAATGCTTTTGTCATCAACAGGCGAGGCAGCTCCCGATATTGTCGATGAACCGTTCGGAACAAATCCCGGTACACCACAATTTGACTCACCTATTGCTGAAGTCGATATTCCACTGGAGAAAAAACCGGAGCAAGAACAGCCACAGGAAAAGCCCGCCGATTCGTCGGAAGTCGAGGTGGTTGACCCCGAACAGTCAAAGCTTAAGCCGCAGCCCGTTGATACAACCGAAACTAAACCAACTGAACAGCCGGTAAGCGAACAAAAACCTGCTGACGATTCAAAAATTGACACGTCAAAAATTGATACAACTCCGCCCGAAAGACCAACAGTTGAGAAAACGGAGCCTAGTGTGCCTCTTAAGCCTGAACCTTATCGCTCGCAAGTCGACACGACGATTTTGGAGTACATGAAACAATTTGAGGGCAAAACGATTGTCGATATTGAATTCGAGGGCGCAAGCGAAGCAACATTGCCGACGGTTAAAGTTGCTGTCACAGAAAATGTTGGAGATAAGTTTAGTCCGGCGGCGGCTCTGCGCGATAGAAATGCACTAGTCAACACTGGTTATTTCTACGAGGCTTATCAGACTTTCGAGGAAATTCCGGAGGGCATTGTTATAACCTTCCACGTCTTGGAAAATCCGATTCTTACGGATATAGTTTACACGGGCAACACGCTTTACACCAAAGAAGAGCTTGATGCCATTGTAACTTTAAAGAAAGGCGAAATTCTCAACAGCAACACATTGCACGACAACATTGCGGCGATTCAAGAGGATTATCGCGGCGAAGGATTTATCCTAATGAAAGTTACCGACATGAACATTGACAAGGACGGCGTCCTCACTTTACGAATCAACGAGGGCATTTTGGAAGGTTATGCCGTCAAAGGTAACAAGAAGACTAAGGATAACGTTATTCTGCGCGAAATGCGTCAAGAAGTCGGCACGCCCTTTAATGCAAAATTGGCGCGGCGCAGTATGCAACGTGTTTACAATCTCGGATTTTTCGAGGACGTTAATATTAAAATGAATCCTGGCGTTGAGCCTAATGCGATTATCATGGAAATTGACGTTAAGGAAAAACGCACGGGCACTTTAGGTATCGGCGCGGGCTATTCGACTTCCGACGGTATCATTGGTATGATTAGTGTAAGTGATACGAACTTTCGCGGGCGCGGTGATGCGATTTCCGTAATGTACGAAAAGAGCGGCGACGAAACCGACGCCCACGGCTACAGCTTTACTTTCCGCCACCCGTGGATGGATCGCCACGAGACCGCCTTTAGAATTCAAATTTACAATCGCACCTATGCTTACAACGACTACGACACTAGGGGACATTTTAAGGAAGAATACATGCGCAGATATTCCGGCGGCGAACTTACTTTAAGCCGACCTGTCAGCGAATATTCGACGAATTTTATAACGTTCCGCAACCGCAAAGATAAATATGTTCGACACGTTTCAAGCGGCAATGTGGGAAGGCGTGATACTCCGGAATGGAAAGATTGGCGTAAGAATAATTTTGGCTTGACGCGCTCTATTATCCTCGAACACGTCACTGATACTCGCGATAATATTTACTCGCCGACGACGGGCAACAAAGTTAATCTCTCTTTGGAAGTTGGGAATTTTGGTGGCGATTTTAACTTCCAAAAAGCATCGATTGAACATCAACATTACAGAGTGGCAGGCGACCACGATCAAGTTTGGGCACTTCGCGGCATGTACGGCTACGCTCGCGGCGACATGACAGAATTTAACCAATTCAGGCTCGGCGGACAAGGTTCTCTGCGCGGCTACCGTGACGACCAATTTCGCGGTAACAGATTGCTACTTGGCTCGATTGAATATCGTTTCCCGCTGTATAAAAAAATTCAAGGCGCACTCTTTGCTGACTTCGGCGGCGTGTGGGATACGGGTTTTCGACCGCGCAACATGAAAGGTTCTGTGGGCTTCGGCGTCGCACTAAACACTCCAATGGGTCCATTGCGTTTGGACTACGGACGCGGCTCACAAGGCGGCAGATTCCATTTTACGGTTGGAACTTCTTTCTAAATAAAAATGGCGTGCAATAAACGGCACGTCAAATTTTTTTTGTAAATAAAGGTAGCTCGTCAAAATCGACGGGATTTTTTTCTTGTATTGTCTAAAAAAATTGGCGGATTAACCGCCTAAAATTTATCCGAACCGTTTAATTATTAATCTTGCAAGTAATCTTCGCGGCAACGTGACGTTGCATCCAGCGGTCGCGCCGTGTCGTTTGATAATTTTAATGTTATCGCCGCGTCCGTACGCAACGCATGCGCATTGCTAGTTTCGATTAATTTAATAAAAAAATTCAAGCCTCTGTCAAATTCGGCAGGAGCTTTTTCGTGCAAAAAAATTGGCGGACTAGCCGCCTAAAATTTATCCGAACCGTTTAATCATTAATCTTGCAAGTAATTTTCGCTATAACGCCGTTGACAACTTTGAACTCAATTTTTTTCGTGCGATCGGTGCTGTAGTATTCGTACTCAACGCCGTCGCTGTCATAGTCGATTTTATCTGCCTTGCCAAATGTCGAATTTAAAGCTTCCGCCGATTGCCCGACACGAACGCCGTTTGGAGTTATGATTGTGTCACTGCGCGTCGAAACTTTTTCAACAATACCGCGCTCGACTTCGACTTGAAAATTTTGATACGTCCAATCGTCGCCGTTTCGATAGCTAGGCTGTCCAAAGGCGTCAACTAAAGCAGTTTCACTCATGCCGGGAAAAATTTTCCCCAGCGCAATTTGTCCGCCATCAACCGCCGCTAAACACAACGACGAACTCAAAAGCATTGCGCCGCAAATCAGAGCCGCCAAATTTTTGAACTTCATAGTAAAACCTCCAAAACTTTACTGCTCGAAACGCTTAACAAAAACGTCTTCGGTTTCAGGATAGCCAAAATAGAATCCTTGAATAACATCAGCATTGCAAACGTCGCGCAGGAAAATATAAGTCGCCTCGTCCTCGACGCCCTCGATTACAACTTCCATGCCGACTGCGTGACACATCATTATAACATGCTTGATAATCTGGCGGTCGTATTCGCTGTTAACAATGTCCTCAACAAAGAAACGGTCAATCTTAACTTGGTTGCACTTGAAATTTTTCAGGAAGGCAAGGTTAGCGTAGCCCATGCCGAAATCGTCCATTGCGATTTTAATTCCCAGCTCGTGGAAGGCGTTAAACTGTTTGTTGACATAATCCCAGTCGTAAACTTTGTTGCTTTCAGTTAACTCGAAAACCAAAGTGCGCGGGTCAATCTGATAGCGGTCAATGCAATCCTTGACAAAATCGTAGAACATTTGCTCTTCAAGTTGGTAGAGGGAAATGTTTACGCTGATTTCAAAGTTAGGCATGAACTCGTGCCAACGCTTAGCAGTTTTGACGGCGTTTTCAATAATCCAGTGTC
>CAMJKR010000143.1 GCA_946406415.1 uncultured Selenomonadales bacterium
CCCGCCGCCTTCAAGCGAAATCCGAAAGCCGTCATAAAATATTTTCTCGGCATGGTGCTCGGTCGCGTGTTGGCGATTGTGCTGTACGTGTTGATGGCGTTGATTCCCGCGTTGCCGATACCCGACGCCGTAGCAAATATGAGCAAACCGCCGGCAATTTTCGGAACGGCACTTAATTCAATGCGCTCATTTGTCACTGACGTAAACCCGCAAATGATAATGGCGACGATAACGAGCATTCCAACCGACATAAACAAACTTTTGCAGAAAGTCGGCGAGTTTTTTACGTTTTATGCAAAGCGGGCGGGCGCGTTCGCAGTCAAAGCAATTCGGCACCCAAAACTTGCCTTTCAAGACGTGCGCCAAAAATTTCGCGAGAAAGCCCCGTTGTTTATCAGATTGGCGCGGGCGGCGTTTGGCGTGGCGTTCTCGTTTATCTTGATAAAGTTAGCAATGATTTTCTTGTTGCCGCTGTTCGGCGGTATCGCGATAACAGTTTTAGGAATAAAAGTTTCGATAATTCTGTTCGTGATTGCCCGAATGATTGCGGATAAAGTCGGCGAGCTTATCGGCAAATATATCTTTAAAGGCGGCGTGAAATTTTTTAGCGTAGCAAGGAGAATTCGCGAGGCGCAAGTTATAAAAGTTGTTGGCGACTATCTTAAGGAATGGCTCAATCAGGCTACAAATAAAAAATGACGCGCACGGCGTCCAAAGCTTTCAAATTTCCCTTAAAAATCCGCTGACCATTAAAAAACTTACACCCAAGAAAACTACGCAACCGAGAACGAAAACTATCCAATCGGGCTTGTAACGCCAAATAATTTCGCCGCTCAATTTTTCAAGCGACAGTTCAGAATTTTTTTCAGCTACCGGCAGATAAATTAATGCGCCGAGCATAAGTCCAAAAAATAAAATGCCAACCATGCCGATGATTACATCCATTGGCGGCATTGAAAACAAACCCGAAAATGCGTCGCTTATTGAGCTTCCGGCAATTTCCCGTTCCATTATTCAACCTCCGATTTCTGACCAAAGCACAATTTTATTTTGCTCATAAGTTTTTTTAACATCAATGATTCGCTGATTGCGCGAGACGCGAAATTGTAATTCCAAATCCCTCAATCTCAAAATAAATTCGCCGTCAATCAGCACGTCAATATTTTCAAGTAGCGGCGCGGCGTCTTTTGGTAATTCCTCAAAAATATATCCCGTGTAGCACCAAACACTTAATCCGAGATTTTTAGCGGCGCAAGCAAGTTCAGTAGCCGCGCAGATTTGCAAAAACGGTTCGCCGCCCGTCAACGTTATCCCGTCTAAGAGCGGATTTTTTTTTATCGCGGAAATGATTTCTTCCGTGTCGATTAGTCGTCCGCCGTCAAGCGCGTGCGTGTTGGGATTGTGACAACCCTCGCAATTTCGCTGGCAACCTTGCATAAAAATTGCAAAGCGAATTCCGTCACCGTCAACATAACTTTCCGGTACAAGCCCCGCAATACGAATTTGCAAATCAATCAACCTCCGCCGTCGATTATAATTCTTCGCCCCGTTAGCGTCAACGAAAAAATCTCCTCGCCAAATGACGGGGAGAAATTTTTTTGCTAAGTCACGGATTATTTTTTCTTGACGGCAGTTTTAATGTAAAGTTCGCGCAGTTGTTTATCGTCGACTTCGCTGGGCGCGTGGCTCATCGGGTCAATCGCGCTTTGCGTCTTCGGGAAAGCAATCACGTCGCGAATCGATTTTCTTTTTGCCATTAACATAATCAATCTATCCAAACCAAATGCAATGCCGCCGTGCGGAGGCGTTCCATACTCGAAGGCGTCCATTAAGAATCCGAATTTTGCATAAGCTTCCTCGTGCGTCAAGCCGATTGCCTCGAAAACTTTTTCCTGAACATCGCGTTGATAAATTCTCAAGCTACCGCCGCCGACTTCCACGCCATTTAAAACTATGTCGTAAGCGTTCGCCTTAACTTTATCGGGCGCAGTCAACAAAAGCTCTATATCTTCTTCGCGTGGCGACGTGAACGGGTGGTGCATTGCCTTATAACGCTTGTCCTCTTCGACGTATTCAAACATCGGGAAATCGACAATCCACAGGAAACAAAGTTTATCCGCGTCGATTAAATTTCTGCGGCGTCCCATTTCCAAACGCAATTCGCCTAAAGCTTGCGCAACAACCGACGCTTTATCGCCGACGACTAAAAGCAAATCGCCCGTCTTGCAACCCGTCGCCTGTTTAATCTGCTCAAAAGTTTCGTCGCTGTAAAATTTCTTAAACGGAGACTTAACGCCCTCTTCCGTATATTGAATCCACGCCAAACCTTTTGCGCCGTAAATCTTTACATACTCAACAAGCCCGTCAAGTTCTCTGCGCGGAATGTTTGCATAATCGTCGACGCGAATAACTTTGACTTGCCCGCCATTTTCAAGCACGCTGTTGAAAACTTTAAAGTCCGAACCCTTAACGAATTCCGAAATGTCCTGCAGTTCCATACCAAAACGCAAATCGGGCTTGTCGGTGCCAAAGCGCGTCATAGCCTCTTCCCAACTCATACGCAGGAACGGCGTCTCAACTTTTACGTCAAGCGTTGTCTCAAAAATTTTCTTAATAAGCCCTTCCATAATCGTTAAAATTTGGTCTTGGTTAAGGAATGAAGTTTCAATGTCGAGTTGCGTAAATTCGGGCTGACGGTCGGCGCGTAAATCTTCGTCGCGAAAACAGCGTACAATCTGGAAATATTTTTCAAAGCCGCTAACCATAAGCAACTGTTTAAAAATTTGCGGCGATTGCGGCAGTGCGTAGAATTGTCCCGGATTTAATCTGCTCGGTACCAAAAAGTCGCGGGCACCTTCGGGCGTCGAACGGCAAAGCATCGGAGTTTCAATCTCAAGGAATCCGTTCTCGTCTAAATAATCGCGCATAATCTTTGTAACGCGGTGGCGCAACATAATATTTTTTTGCATTTCGGAGCGGCGCAAGTCCAAATAACGATAACGCAGGCGAACCATTTCATCAACGTCAACGCCGTCTTGAATGTAAAACGGCGGAGTCTTCGCCTTGTTGAGAACGCGCAATTCTTCAACGAGAATTTCAATTTCGCCCGTCGCCATTTTTGGATTGATTGTATCTTCAGAACGCGCACGAACTTTACCGCGAACGCCGATAACAAATTCATTGCGGAGCGTTTCAGCCTTAGCGAAGTCAAGCCCTTCCGTCGAGCCGTCAAAAACAATCTGAACAATTCCGCTTCTGTCGCGCATGTCAACGAAAATTAATCCGCCGTGATCGCGTCGACGAGAAACCCAGCCCGCCAATTTAACTTCCTTGCCAACGTCTGCCATTCGCAATTCGCCACAATGAGCCGTTCGCTCCATGCCTGTCAATGTTTCCAAATTTATTACCTCCCTTTAAGTCAATCAATCATAATTAACAGCGGCGATTCTGTCAACAAAAAAGCCGCCGACTAATTAGCCGACGACTTTAAATCTTGAATCAGCCTTCCGCCTTAAAATTGTAAACGGGCTTCATAATGTCGATAATATCAACGGTGTCGCCGATAACGTCTATTATGTCGTCAAGTGATTTATAAGCTTGCGGGCTTTCGTCGAGCGTACCCTCGCTGATTGAGGTCGTGTAAATGCCCACCATAGAATTTTTATATTCGTCCATGTTGAGCTGTTCTTTAGCCTCCGAACGCGACATGATACGCCCTGCGCCGTGCGGAGCCGAAAAGTTCCAATCAGCATTGCCCTTGCCGACCGCCAAAACGGAGCCGTCGCGCATATTTATCGGGATTAAAACTTTTTCGTCCTTGTGAGCGGCGATTGCGCCCTTGCGAATAATTAATTCTTCCACGTCAATATAATTGTGCGTCGTGTGAAAAGCCTCGCTGTAGGAAATGCCCGCCTTGCCAAGCAAAATTTTCGTGATAAGTTCACGATTGCGCCGCGCAAATTCCTGACAAAGCTTCATGTCGTGCAAATACTGATGAAAATATTTTCCGTAAACGTAGCACAAATCTTCCGGCATTGACGCCTGCTTGCCGCGATATTCTTTTTCTAGTTCTTTAAGCTTCGATTGAATTTCTTTCTTGCGTCCTAGCGACTTGTAAACGGCGATAATATTTTCCTTTTGCTCAAAGAATTTATCCTTGCCCTTAGCCAAATCAATCGCGAGCCGCTGATAAATTTCTGCGACCTGCTTGCCTAAGTTCCTACTGCCCGTGTGAATCACTAGATAAAAAGTTCCGTCGCTTGCGCGGTCAATTTCGATAAAGTGATTGCCGCCGCCGAGCGTGCCTAAACTCTTTTCAATGCGGCGCGTTTCTTTCAGCGAGCGATAACAATTCAGCTCCGTCAAGTCAAATTTTTCCTGCCGGAAGTCCCAAACATTTCTGCGCGACGGAATATAATGCGCCGCCTCATCGATTTTTTCAAAGTCAAGCGCATCAGTTTCAAGCTTAACGGTGTACATGCCGCAACCGATGTCGACGCCGACGATATTCGGAACGGCTTTATCCGTCACGGTCATAGTTGTGCCGATTGTGCAACCTTTGCCGGCGTGCACGTCAGGCATAATTCGGATTTTGCTATCTTGGGTAAATTCATAGTTACACATGCGGCGAATTTGTTCGCGAGCCGAGTCCTCAATAATTTTCGCAAAAGAAATCGCCGTATTGAACTTGCCCCTAATCTCTTCCATGAAAAAAGTTCTCCTTTCAAAAAATTTCGTGCAGCCGCGTTTAAAAATAATAAAGGAGCGCGTCACTTTTGGCAAGCTTTTACAAAGAATTTTCAAGTGATATAATATCCGCGAAAAATTTTTAGGAGGAAATTTTTTGATTAAAGAAGTTTTGATAGTCGAGGGCAAATCTGACGTTATCGCCGTCAAGCGGGCAGTCGAGGCGGAATGTATAACGACAGGCGGCTTTCATATCACGCGGCGGACTTTGGAAAATATCGCGGCGGCTTATAAGAAATGCGGAATAATTATTTTGACTGACCCTGATTCGGCGGGCGAAAATATCAGAAATTTTTTGTCGAAGAAATTCCCGAACGCTAAGCACGCTTACATACCTCGCGACGAGGCAACCGCCAATGACGACGTTGGAGTTGAGCAAGCGTCGCCCGAATCAATCAGAAAAGCTTTGAGCAAAGTCCGTACTCTTGAGCTTAATCCCCGCGAAGAATTCACAGCGGCAGAAATGATTAACTTCAAACTTGCGGGCGGCGTGGACAGTTCAAAGTTGCGTGATAAAATCGGCGCGGCTTTGGGCATTGGTTACGGCAATGTAAAAACTTTCGTGCGGCGGCTGAATAGTTACGGCGTGCCCCGCGAAGAATTTCTGGAGGAATTAAAAAATGTTACACCCGTTGATAGCTAACCCGTCGGCAACGAAACACATACTTAAAAAATTTAAATTGCGTGCAGTCAAAGGACTTGGACAAAACTTTTTAATCGACGCGGATATTGTAAGAAAAATTGTTGAGGCGGCGGAAATCTGCGCGGGCGAAGACGTTTTAGAAATTGGAGCGGGCATAGGAACTTTGACGCAAGGACTGCTTGAGGCGGGAGCGAATGTCACGGCAGTTGAACTTGATAAAAAATTACCCGCCGTGCTAAAGGAAACACTTGCAGGTTATGAAAATTTTCGGCTCGTCGAAGGCGACATCTTAAAAATAAATTTATCGGAACTTATGCCGCGCAGATTTAAAGTCGTGGCGAATTTGCCCTATTACATCACGACACAAATTTTGTTGACGTTGCTGGAAAAAAATTTGCCGGTAACAAAAATCGTGACGATGGTGCAAAAGGAAGTTGCCGAACGCATGACAGCCGCGCCAGGTTCCAAAATTTACGGAGCGTTATCGATTGCAGTTCAATTCCGTTCGGAGGCGCAAATTGCCTTTGAAGTGCCGCCCGAATCTTTTTTGCCGCCGCCGGAAGTAACAAGCGCGGTAGTTGTCTGCAACGTTCGCAAGCCGCCTTTTGAAGTCGACGAGGATTTTTTCTTTAAGGTTGTGCGCACGGCATTTGCTAAGCGACGAAAAACTTTGCTGAACTCTTTGGCGTGCTTTGACAAGGAAAAAATTTTGGCATCGAGCATTGACGGCAAAAGACGCGCCGAAACTTTGAGCTTGGAAGAATTCGCCACACTTTGTAAATTTTTGAAAGGTTGATTCAATGATTAAAGGCTCTTTTAAGACGCTTGAATTTGATAAAATTTTGGCACGACTACGAGATTGTGCGACAAGCAATTTCGGCAAGGAATTAGCGATAAAATTGGAGCCGGCTGACGATTTTGATACGGTTAAAGAAAATTTATCGTTGACGAC
>CAMJKR010000144.1 GCA_946406415.1 uncultured Selenomonadales bacterium
AAAAATGACCCGTCATTTGTATGGCAAGGAGCAGAGGCTTTCAAACGAGATGTGCCGAATGCCCAGATTCATTTTATGGAAAGTGGACATTTTGCGCTTGAAAGCCATTGCGACGAGATTGCAACTCTTATAAAAAAATTTTTTGCTGAAGGGTAACACAAAACAGAACGATTTTTTGAGTTAAACAAAAGCCTCCGACTTACGGTCGGGGGGTTTTCTTTTTTTAGCCTCGCAGAGCCCGAACCTGCCGTAGGCAGGTATATCGGGATATACCTGTTTCACAAGTAAATTACCTCTTCAACCCTTCAACCGCAGGTTCAAGGAGCGTTAGTGATTGGCAAATTTTTTTCGCCGATTTATCGCGTTGTGACGCGGGATTTTTCGCATTTCACGTAGTGAAATGCGGAAGTGAACATTTCGCCAAATAGAAATTATCCCATTCACGTGGATCACCAACAAAAAATCCCAACCTTCTTAGGATGTGTGATGAAATTAAAATTCCGCTCCCTAGAAAAAAGCAAAAAAATAAGATTTTGGACGCCCCTTCTTGTGCCATACTTCCTTCATCAATCCGAAAGAGGTATTTACATGAGCTATCAAAGGAGACGAAACCAAAAATGCCACCGACCGAAGCCGTTGGCACTTTTGGAAGCCGCTCTCTCACGAGAGTTTGTTGCAACCTCGCACGACCCGTGATACAATTGAGACTAGTGAAAATCAATCAAACACTGGGGGAGAAGTGCAACTTTTTGCGCCGAGAACCTCGTCGCTTTCTGAATTGTAACACGCTCCTCTTCCAGTGTCAAAGGAGAAGAGACTAGTGAAATTGTATTCGACAAAGGAGTTCGCCGAAAAAGCGGGCGTGACGACCCGAACACTGATGAATTGGCGCAAAAGTGGTCGGCTTATTCCTCAGACTGTTTCAGAGACTAGTGAAACGTTCGGTCCAAGACTAGTGAAAAAATATTCCGAAGAGCAACTGAGACTAGTGAAAGCCACCGAGACACTGGTGAAAGCTAAAATCGAGGAGATTATCCAAAACCAAAGGAGGCTGGGAGAATTGAAACTTCCTAATGATTCTCTCTCGCACAAAATTATCAAGTTCGATGCCGAAGAATATGCAGAAATTATCGGCGACAGCGAACCTTGCACCGTCAACGAGTGCCCACTCAAAGACAAATCCGGCAAGCCCTTACTCGACCAATACGGCAAAACCATTTTCGTCAGAACAAAATACTGGCTAAATCACATTGAAGGTTTCGATGATATGACTCCGCTTCGGCAATTCGATTTACTCGTTGTCGCCGTTTACTCTGCCGCCGTCGAACAATGCTGGGATGTTATCACAATCAACCAGTTCTGTGACACGCTTACAGGTGGCGAAAGCAGAGTTCGCGACATGCTCACTTTTAAAGAGACTGTAATCAATTCAATCAAGCGGCTTATGGGCACAATTATTACCGTCGACATGACCGAAACCTGCAAACGCATGAAATACAAAACCGACAAACCGAGACGTACTGCTCCGATTTTGCCCTGTGAGCTTCAAGAAAACATCAAGGTCAACGGACAAAAAACCACTGTCGTGAAAATCTACGCCGAGAGTCCACTTATGGAAATTGCAGAGGTTAAGAATCAAATCCTCAGAATTAACACCGAACTCTTAAAAATACCTTTCAATCGTTCGCCGCGCGCCATCAAAATTGAAGGTTATATCGTGTCGTGGGTTGAGACCATCGTCAGACACAAAAACATAAATGCCAATATCAAACTGGACAATATCTACGAATACGCCGAAGTTGACGAAGCAGACCGCTCTGCAAAACGCAATGTCAGAAACGCGATTGAAGCAACACTGAACCACTTAAAAGAAAAAGGCAGGATTAATAACTGGATATACACTATGTTGGATTCTCAAGGACGTGTCGCACCTTACAAATCTGGCAATACACTCTACGGCATTCAAATTCTACGCTGACTGGTGTCACCTTTTTTTGCACACTAGTGAAATCCAACAGCCAAAATGTCACCTTTTTAGCCCTAAATATATCCCCCTAGGGGGGCTTGACTTTTAAAAGTGGCTCTGATTTGCCCGCTAAGGTATCTATCTCGTAAAAAACCACAAAAAACATACCTAAAAAATTTGCTCAAAAAGGGGGTTTCTAGCCAATCTTTCACCAGTCTACTATTTAATATAGAACTCAAAATGATAAAGGGGGGGCTACGCGGAATCTGGCACGGGGCTACGCGGAATCTGGCACGGGGCTACGCGGAATCTGGCACGGTCAATTTTTCACAAGGTGCCACAAATGGCGTTACGACGCCAAAAATCGCAATTTGGCGAAACCCCATAAACGGGTGTAAACCCCTTTAGAGCTGCGCAAGGCACATGTTGCTGACTTGCGTCGCAACAGTGCCTTTTGCTACAATAAAATAGTCCGAAAAAGAAAAAAATGCAGGGAGGGAAAAAATCGTGAACATCTTCGAGCGGGTCAACTCCTTTGGCGAATCTGAAATTGCCGCCGCTGCTGACTTAAAGTTGGCTCAAGACCGTAAATCCTGGATTTGTCCTCTTTGCGGGAATGGCTCAAACGGCGGCAAAGGCGACGGAATTCGGCAGAAGCTTCGCAAGGGACGTCTGAATTGGTGGTGCCCAAGATGCGAAGCGAATATGAGTAACGTGGATGTGATAGCTGTAGCGTACGGGCTAGAGGTCAGCAACAAGGCGGAAATCGGGAAGAAGCTGGAGGAGCTGTTTCCAAGCGAAAAGACATTTTTTTCTTTAACGGCTAAAGATACCTTGAGGGTAGTTCGGAACGCCGCGCCGCCCGCCACCAGAGCCGCGCAGGACGCCGCTGGGCGCAAGGACTACTCCCGCATGTATGAAATATGCCGGCGGGCGTTGTCGAGCTTTCTGGCGACGCAGGGGGGCACGTGGCGCGGCTTGACGAATGAAACGTTGCATGAGGCAGGTGCGGGTTACAATACAAACTATCGCGGCAAACACGCTATGATTTTGCCATATGATGAGGGAACATTTTTCTGGCGGGCAATAGAAGGTTTGGACAAAGGAATCAATGTGGGCGGCAAACGTCGATTGTATGAAGCATTGCCGCTGAAGACGGGAAAGGGGAAGTTGAATTTCTTGACAGAAGGAGAAATAGATGCGTTGTCAGTGAAACAGGCATTTTCTTCTTTCAAGGAAAATATTGGAGTGGCGTCGACGGGTTCAATCAGTTTTACCGACATGCTGGTTAGAGAACTTGAAGCTCGTTATTCGAGCAGTGATGAAAGACCGCAATTCGTTTGGTTGGGAGATAACGACAAGCGAGGAGTCGAGGGAGCGGCGAAAATGGTGCAAGCCTTGAACGAGGCAGGTTATCCGGCAGTGAGTGTATTTTTCGGCACGGAGACTGGTGAAAAGGTAGACGCGAATAAGTATCTGCAGGAAAATGGAACGGAGGCATTAACTCGTTGGTTGCTTGAGGTCGCTGGTGACAGCGAGACGGAATTGGACAGGCTCACGCGTGAAATAAGAAAAGCCAAAGCGCAGGCACATGGAATAAGCGTCTGCTCATTGGCTGATTATCTTGCGGATGATTTTGACGAGGAGTTAGACCGAGTGTCGTCGTATGCTAGCAGGGCAACGGGCTTTGAAAATCTGGACGAAGAGCAAATTTTTCTGCCTGGTCTGTATGTGTTAGGCGGCAGTCCTGGCGCGGGCAAGACGACGTTTGCTTGGCAGCTGTTATCGCAGCTGGCAGAGGGAAATGAATTTACGGGACGTGAGACTGAACATTGTGTATACTGCAGTTATGAGATGTCGCGGCTGGAACTTGCGAGTAAATCAATCGCGCGAGAAATGTGTCGGCAACGATTGGCGCATAAAGGTGAAGGGCTTTGCATCGCAAGTGCGGACATAAGACGAGGCAACGGCAGGAATACGCAGGAATTCAAATCGGCAAAGGAAAAATTCCGGAAGACGGCACAAAAATTACGAGTGGCAGAGTTGTCGAATACGACGTTGTCGGAGTTGTTGGTTATGCTGAAAGAAGAGGCGAATTTTGCAGGCGACAAGTCGTTGACGGTGGCGATAGATTATCTGCAGCTGATACCGGTAGAAAATCCGAAGGCAACGGCGAAGGAACGGATAGATGAAATAATGCTGTCGTTGAAAACGTTCCAGCGCGAAACAAATGCGACGGTGATATTGTTAAGTGCGCTGAATCGAGAAGGAAACAAGGGAATGAGCAATGCACTTTTTTCTTTCAAGGAAAGCGGCGCAATCGAGTACTCGGCAGATGTCACGTGGCATTTAGGTTTTCCGGTTGAGAGCGAAGAGGAACAGAAAATTTTGCCGAGAAAAGTTGAGTTAAAATGTATGAAGAATAGAAATGGAGCGACGTATAAAGTAGAGTTTGAGTATTATGCCGACGGTGATTATTTTTGTCCGTGTAGCGTTGGATTTAAACCGGACGGAGACTTTAAAGGAGACACGAAGAAAAAGAAAACTAATCGCCATTGAAAATGCTCTTCTTGCGTCGTAGTAGGCTCTGTAGTGGCTTTTGGGGATAGTTGGCAGATTTTGAACGCTTTATAGGCGGTTCTATGGCTTTATTGTGGTGGTGTAGCAAGTCCTTTTTCAACGAGGTTCACTTACCACTTATCCTGCGGATAAGTGAGCAAATCCCGCATGATAACGCGATAAATCCGCTATAAAAATTTGTAAAGTGTCAGATTTACGCAGGAAGGCTTGATTTGTTATAATGAATCGCCAGAAGGAGGAATAGAGCCATGATAAACGTGCAAATTGATATACCAGAAGCTCTCTTGCCATTTGTGAGTCCGAAAGATGAGCGGGAACAACTTCTGCGCAACGCGATGATAATTTTCCCGTTCATTCAAGACGAAACGATTTCTTACGGACGAGCCGCTGAAATCCTTAATCTAAAAAGACTTGACTTGATACAGCTTTACGGCAGTCTCGGCTTGCCATATTTCAACCAGACTAAGGAAGAATTACAAGAGGACTTGCAAAATATCAAATCCGTTATGAGGCAGTCATCATGATAGTAGTAGCCGACACCACTCCAATCATTACCCTAATGAAGTTGCAACGCTTAGATTTGCTGGAAAAGCTTTTTGGCACAGTGATTGTTCCGAATGCCGTTTACGAAGAGTTAATCTCGAACACAAATTATCTTGATGAAAAGCAAATGATTATTGATTGTCCTTTTCTGAAACGCCTCGAAATATCCGACCGTCAGTCGATTAAAATTTTGCGTGAAGTAGTCGGACTGGATGCCGGAGAGAGCGAAGCTATTGCACTTACCGAAGAAAAGCACGCCGATTTGCTCATCATCGACGAACGCAAAGGCAGACGCGTCGCTAAGCAAATGGAACTCAAAATCACTGGCACAATTGGAATTCTCCTTCAAGCTTTCGACTGTAAAATTTTGTCACAAGAAGAAATTCTCTCTTACTCGGAAAGACTACGAGACAGCAGGATTAGAATTTCCGATTCTCTTTTTGCACTGATTCTTGACCACGTGAAAAAAATGAATTAATGGAGGCGATTGATTATGTATTATGGAAAGATTGCAGTAGAGGACGTGAATATTTTTTATCGAGAGTCAGGCACAGCTAATAAGCCGACGATGGTCTTGTTTCATGGCTTTCCGTCATCAAGTCACATGTTCCGCGATTTGATTCCGCGTCTCGAAGATAATTTCCATCTTATCGCGCCTGACTATCCCGGATTTGGTCAATCAGACATGCCGTCACGTGAAAAGTTCACTTACACCTTCGATAATCTCGCAAATGTCATTGAAAAATTCCTTGAACGGATCAAAGTCGATAAATTTTTTATGTATGTCTTCGATTACGGCGCGCCGATTGGTTTTCGTATCGCTGTTAAGAATCCGCAGAAGATTTTGGGCATAATCAGCCAAAACGGAAATGTTTATGCTCAAGGTCTCGGCAAGAAATGGGCGGCACGCGCTGAATATTGGAAAAATCCGACGCCAGAACTTCGCGAGCAATATAAGTCAGCCTTTGCGTCCGAAACTATCATCGGACAATACACTTTCGGCACTCCCGAAGGTTCAATTTCGCCTGACGGATACTCTTTGGATATTTTTTACACTACTCGCGCAGGTTACGATGAAATTCAGTCCGATTTAATCTTCGATTATCAGAGCAACGTTGCGCTGTATCCAACCTTCCAAAAATATCTGCGTGAATATCAGCCGAAATTGCTCGCAGTGTGGGGAAAAAATGACCCGTCATTTGTATGGCAAGGAGCAGAGGCTTTCAAACGAGATGTGC
>CAMJKR010000145.1 GCA_946406415.1 uncultured Selenomonadales bacterium
AAATACAATTCTGTCCTTTTTGGTTAATAATCGTGTCGATTGCAATAGCCGATTTACCAATGCCGCGGTCGCCGATAATCAATTCGCGCTGTCCACGTCCAATCGGAACCAATGCGTCGATAGCTTTTAAGCCAGTCTGCAAAGGTTCATGAACAGATTTTCTGTCAGCAATGCCCGGAGCTTTGAACTCGACGGGACGCGCCTTAGTCGTTTGAATCGGTCCTTTACCGTCAATCGGACGACCGAGAGCATCAACGACGCGCCCAATCATATTTTCGCCGACGGGCACTTGCATAATTCTGCCGGTGCGTTTAACGGTTGCGCCTTCCTTAATTTCGTTATCGCGACCGAGAATAACCGCGCCGACGTTATCCTGCTCAAGGTTGAGGACGAGACCAAAAATATCGTCGCCGAAGTCAAGCAACTCGCCCGCCATAGCCTTATCAAGCCCGTGAATGTGCGCAATGCCGTCACCAATCTCAATGACCGTGCCGACCTCGTCAACATTCAAGTCGACGTTGTAATTTTTAATCTGTTCCTTGATTATCGCAGTGATTTCATCAGGATTTATTTTCATTTCTTAGACTTCACCTCTTTAATTGCGCATTGCCGTTTGCAAAGCACGTAGACGACCCGCCGCCGAGCCGTCAATTAGTTTGTCGCCGATTTTTAAAATAAGTCCGCCTAAAATGGAAGCGTCTTTGTGCGGGCGGATTTTAATTTTGCGCCCCGTGAGCGACATAAGTTTTTTAATTAGCGCGTCCTGTTGTTTCTTCGTGAGCGGAAAAGCCGTCGTCACGTCCGCGATTAAAATTCCCTGCTCCTTATTCTTCAGCGACGCAAAAATATCGTAAATCTCGTTGAAGACGCCGATACGTTTTTTATCGACGAGGAGCATTAAGAAATTCATGACGGTTGGGGAAACTTCTTTATCGAGGGCGCGTTTAAGCAAATCTTTTTTCGCTTGTTGAGGCACGAGCGGATTTTGAAAAAATTTCACGGCTTCGGGAATGGAAAAAACATCAGCACGAACTTTGCCTAAGTCTTTGTCGTAACCGTCAAGATTTTTTTCTTCCTTAGCAATCTCGAAAATCGCCGTAGCGTATTTAGAGGCGAGCTGAATGTTAAGCATTGCCGCACCTCATTTCAAATCCGCGAACATGTCTTTGTTGAGCTTGGAAATAAAATCGTTGACGAGTTTGTCATTTTCTTTGGTGTCGATATTTTTGGAAACGACTTTACCCGCCGCCGCCAAACTCAACGTGACAATCTGCGACTTCATTTCCTCGAAAGCGCGATTGCGCTCGCTTTCAATCTCCGCCTGCGCAGAAACTTTCATGCGCTCGATTTCTTTGCGCGTCTCCTCAACTGCGGCGTCGTGTTCTTGACGGGCGGTTTGATTAGCTTTGTCGACGATTGCTTGCGCTTTTTTATGCGCGTCGGCAAGTTGAACTTTGTATTGCTCTAAAGTTTGTTCCGCCGCCTTACGATCAGCCTCTGCCTTGTCGAGGTCGTTCTTGATTTTATTTGAGCGTTGTTGCAAAAGGCGAGCAACCGGTTTGTAAGCAACTGCACGCAAGATAACGACTAAGATTAAAAAGTTGAGAATTTGCGCGAGAATCGTTGCGTTAATTTCAATCAAAATAAATTCCTCCCCTCGTTTTGGGATTTACGCGGGAAGTCCTTAGCTGAGGAGCGGATTGGCGTAGAGCATAATGAGCGCGACAACGGTTGCGATAATCGCCATAGCCTCAATCAAGCCGACGGAAATAAGCGTGTTGGTAAAGAGCGTATTTTTGGCTTCGGGCTGACGAGTAATGCCGTCGATAAATTTGCTGGTTACTAAGCCGTCGCCGACGCCCGCGCCGATTGCCGCCAAGCCCATAGTGATACCTGCGCCCAAAAGTGCTGCTGCTACCATAATTGCATGTTCCATGTTAATAAATCCTCCTAACAGTTATAAAAAAAATTATTCTGCGTGGTCTTCCTTAACCGCATTGGCAAGGTAAGCCATGCTAAGCATAGTAAAGATAACCGCTTGCACACAGCTGATAAAAATACTGAACGCCAGCCACGCCACCGACGGTATCGGCATCCAAATCGGCATCAGCTTTAGCAAAACGATGATTAAAATTTCGCCCGCGAGAATATTTCCGAATAGACGGAAGGCAAGCGTTATCGGTTTGGCGATTTCCTCAATCATGTTTATGACGACGAAAACCGGCGTTGGCTGGAAAAAGTGCGCGATATAATGTCCCCGCTTGAAATAAAGTCCGAGACAGTGCACGAGAAACACCACAAACAGCGCAAGTCCAAGCGTCGTGTTTAAATCGTTTGTCGGCGACGCCATAAGCGGCACGAGTCCGATTAAGTTACTAGCCAACAAAAACATAAACAACCCGACGATAAGCGGCGCAAGCATTCTGCCGCGTCTACCCATCATTGCATCAATCTGACTGTGGAGCCATTCAATTATCATCTCGACAAAAAGTTGCCAACCTTGCGGGACGACTTTTAAATTGCGTGTAGCGAGGCACGCGACCAAAATCACAATGCCCATTGCCAGCCACGTCATTTTTAGCGTCTCGATATTGAACGTCAAGCCAAGAAAATTTACCGTCTCGCGGACACCAATTTCATGCATAAATTCACCTCCTTACAAAAAAATTTTCGCGTCGGGCGTCTCACCCCCTTTTATCTCATGCGCAAGATAACACGCGCAAATTAATTTTTCCGTGACAAAAATCACCGATTAAAACTTTCGTTTAACTTCGGAGCGAGCCAGGACAACTAGCGATGTCGCATAAAACACGCCGAACGATACCGCCGTTGCCAAGAAAAGTTCTGTGGAAATGTGGACAGCGACCGCCAATATTACGAAAACCATTCCGAGCCGCAACAGCAATCCGATTAACATAATTTTTTTAGCTTGCGCGGCGGGCGAGTTCGCGGCGGCTTCCAAGCGGGCTGCCGTCGACAGGAAATAAAAAAAATTTAACAACGCGCCTGTCAGAACCGCTCCGCACAACTTGAGCTGTCCCGCTGAAATTAATTGCAACGATAAAACTGCCGCCACTGCCAGAAAAATTTTCCAACTTTCCTTGAATGTACTTAATACCTGTCTCATATAATCACACTTCGACGCAATGGGCATTTTCCCTTTACTTAAAAAAAATTTTGTATAGTAAAGTTCTTTGAACTAAGGAATGTCAATAAATTAAAGTGGATAAGCTTGACGAATAAGCCGCCGTGATTTAAGCTTAGAAAAAATTTTGGAGGGTTGACTTATGAGCAGACTTTTGATTTCGGACGACAAAAAATCTATTATCATGCTGATTACCGGCGGCGGGCAGGATATTTCTTGCGGCGGCAAACCTATGAACTTTCTTAAAGCGAACACCACCGACGCCGTGCAGGAAAAACACGTTCCGCAAGTGACTGTCGACGGCAAAAAAGTTTCAGTCAAAGTCGGCAGTGTCGAACACCCCATGACCGAGGCGCATTTAATTCAATGGATTTACCTCCAAACTAAAAAGGGCGGGCAATACGTCCACTTAACCGCGAGCGATAAACCCGAAGCTGAATTTATTATTGCGGACGGCGACGAACCCATTGCCGCCTACGAATTCTGCAACCTGCACGGGCTTTGGATGGCTAAAATCAGCTAACAGGAAGTGATTATCATGTCAAACAACAACGGAGCAAATCTTGATGAGCGTGTCACGAGCTTAGAAAGGCAAGTGGCAGTAGTTGCAGAGAAGGTTGACGCCTTGTCTGATAAAATCGACTTGGTTGTAAGCGAAATGCAAGCCAATCGTGCTCGGCAAGATGAAGACATTCGTGAGATTCGTGCTCGGCAAGATATTGATATGAAAGAGATTCGCGAAATTCTGAATAACAACGTGCGCAATATGTTCATTACCGTCATAATTGGCGTTGGAGCTATGGTTGTTGCCGTCCTTATGAAATAGAATATTTTTCGCAACAAAAAATCCCCTGCAACCAAACCGCAGAGGATTTTTTTATTATCGGAAACTAATCAACATGTGTGACAGATTTCGTAAATGCCGGCGCGTTTAAGCGTGTCAACGACGGTATCACCGATATGCGCAACGGTATCTGCAACTTCAATTCCAACCGCGTTAAGAGCTTTAATCTTATCTGCCGCTGTACCCTTGCCGCCACTGATAATCGCGCCCGCGTGCCCCATGCGTTTACCGGGAGGAGCTTGACGACCTGCGATAAATGCCGTAACAGGCTTTTCAGGCATATTCTCTGCTATCCAACGAGCGGCGTCCTCTTCAGCAGTGCCACCAATTTCGCCGATTAAAAGTACTGCTTTAGTGTCGTCGTCCTCTTTGAAAAGTTGCAAAATGTCAATGAAGTCCGATCCTTTAACGGGGTCGCCGCCTATACCAACAGAAGTCGTAATGCCAATGCCCGCGTTCATAAGTTGGAATGCCGCCTCGTAAGTCAAAGTTCCGGAGCGCGAAACTAAACCGACGTGACCTTTTTTTTGGACGTTGCCGGGAATAATGCCAAGCTTCGTTTCGTCAGTCGTCATAATGCCGGGACAATTCGGTCCGATAAGGCGCGTCTTTTTGCCGACCATGTAGCGGCGAACTTTTACCATATCCAAAACCGGAATGTGTTCAGTAATGCAAACAACCAAGTCAAGTCCCGCGTCAACTGCCTCCAAGATAGAATCAGCAGCAAAAGGCGCAGGAACGTAAATAACCGACGCTGTCGCTCCAGTCGCCTTAACTGCGTCCCCTACCGTGTTGAAAACGGGAATGCCTTCGACGGTTTGTCCCGCCTTGCCTGGTGTCACACCGCCGACAATCTTTGTGCCGTAAGCAAGCATTTGTTTCGTGTGGAAAGTTGCCGCTTTGCCCGTGATACCCTGCACGATAACTTTTGTATTCTTATCAGCTAAAATCACTTTATCAACTCCTTAGAAAAATTTTCTAATAATAATTTTGTCGTAAATGTTAAAGCGCGGTCACAAAGCTCAATTTATCGGTAGGCAAATCGCGACCGCTGTTTGCTACTTTTTAAAAGTAGTCTTTATCAATAATTTTGTCGTAAATATAACCTTCTCGAACGCCCGAATCGCTGTAAATAATATGCAGACTTCCAAACCGTTTGGCGAGCACGTCGGCAATTACCAGCCCCGGCATAAACGTATGAATTCGTTCGGGAACGGTTTTCATCAGCAAAATTTTATCGGGAACAATAAGTTCGTGGTCGCGGCGGAATCGGTGCAATATGTCTTGAATGCGTCGCACTTCCATACGCATATTTTTTCGCGTCATACCGTACATTGCGTTGTAAAGAGCCATTGCGCCCTTAAACGTGCCGCCGATACCACAAATTTGCGCGTGGCTTACAGCTTGAAATTCTTTAACCGCGCTAACTGTAGCTTCTGCCTCAGCGTACATTTCCGCAATCTCAACCGCACTCGGCAAAATGTGCACGCCTGTATATCGCGTATGAAAACTAAGCGAACCGATTGGCAGACTGGCTTTAACTCTTATCTCGCGGTCTTTGAAGTAAACAATTTCCGTTGAGCCGCCGCCAATGTCAATCAGCAAGCCTTTTTCGTCGGTGAGGTCATGCGTCGCGCCGATAAAGTCATAAGTTGCCTCGTCGTCGCCGCTCATCAGCAAAATATTTATTCCCGTGCGGAAAGAAATTTCGTCGACGGCTTGCGAACCGTTAACCGCATTTCGGAGGGCGGCGGTCGTAAAGGCGGTCACTTGCGTTATCCCGAAGTCGTCGATAAAGTGGCGATATTCGCCGATAATCTCAACAACCTTGTCAATGCCCTGCCGTTGCATCACGCCGTCGCGCACATATGACGCAAGTCCGACGGTGTGTTTCCTTTTCATTAGCATTTCGACGCGGTCGCCGTCTATCTCGTAAACTGCCATGCGTATCGTATTTGAGCCGACGTCAATCATTGCATAGAGCATTGCGCCCACCTCCCTTTTAGTTACTAGCTGTTAGCTTTTAGTAATTAGCAAAATTCTAACAGCTAACAGCTAATAGCTAACAGCCAATTCGCCGTCAATGGCGATTAACCTGCTTTAATTTTGAATTTCGCTTGGAGCTTTGCTGATAATTTTTCCGTCGCGGTCAAGGAGCGCGGCAACGACGTAATTTTTCTGCGGCGGATAAAACTCGGCGGCGCGGATAAATCATACGGCATACAAGTCGCGAAGCTTGCGGGACTGCCCAAGTCGGTCATGAAACGCGCCGAAGAAATTTTGCGGTCAATGGAGACTGCCGAGCCCGTTCGCCCCGTC
>CAMJKR010000146.1 GCA_946406415.1 uncultured Selenomonadales bacterium
GCCAATGATATATAAATTTGTTCACAACCAGCCGCTCGCCGTCCTGCAATGTCGGTTGCATACTCGGACCGTCCACAACGTACAACTCCACAATAAAAGTCCGAATCAACAGTGCAACTACCACCGCCGACACGATTGATAATATCCAACTTCTTGCTTCTTTACCAAATGAACCCTTATTTTTTTCCTCTTTACCAACTGAATTCATACAACAATCTCCCCATAAATTGCCATTCTCGAAAATTTTTCTGTCGACAAAAAAAACACCTCACCGGCAAACATTTTTTATTATAAATTTTTTTCATGATAACACAGCACCTAAGTTTTTGCAACAATCGCAAATGGGGCGCACTAGAATTAAAAAAATTTTTTGGCATTTCGACAGGAAAAATCCGCCGCGTATAGAAGATAAAATCAAAATTCTTAGTAAAGGAGCATGTAGATATGGCGATTAACACCTCCGGTTTCGGTTCGTATGATATTCGCGGAGTGTATCCCGAAAGCATTAATCAAGAACTCGCCTATCGTATTGGCAGAGCTTTTGCCGAACTTTTCAGCGCAAAAAAAGTTGCCGTCGGGCATGATATTCGCCTGTCAGGCTCAACTATTTTTGACGCATTGGCTCGCGGGCTTACCGAAGGCGGTTGCGACGTTTACGACATCGGGCAATGCGGCACCGAAATGATTTACTTCGCGACGGGTTTTCACGACTTCGACGGCGGAATTATGATTACCGCCTCCCACAATCCAAAAGAATATAACGGCATGAAATTTGTTGGAAAAGGCGTGCGTCCTATGTCGCCGAAAACGGGCTTGTTGGCTATCAAGGCGGCAGTCGAGGACGAAACTCGCGATTGGTCGTTCAGAAAAGCTACAGGCACTATTCGCAGGATTGACATTCAGCCCGATTATATTAAATGCCTCCTTTCCTATGTCGACGTTAAAAATCTCAAGCCGTTAAAAGTTGTCATTAACACTGGCAACGGCTCGGCTGGTCCCGTTATCAACGAGATTGAAAAATTTTTGCCCTTCGATATTGTCAAAGTTCACAATAACCCCAACGGTTACTTCCCTAATGGCGTGCCAAATCCTTTGCTCCAAGACGCCCGCGCAGAAACTTCTAAAGCTGTCGTGGAAAGCGGCGCGGATTGCGGCATTGCCTTTGACGGGGATTTTGACCGTTGCTTTTTATTTGACGAACACGGCGACTTTATCGAGGGCTATTATATTGTCGGACTTCTCGCTGAAGCTTTTCTAAAGAAGAATAGCGGCGAAAAAATTATCTACGACCCACGCGACATTTGGAACACGATTGATATTGTCGAAAGTCTTGGCGGCAAACCGATTATGAGCCGTTCGGGGCATGTTTACATAAAAGAAATGATGCGTGCCGAAAATGCGATTTACGGCGGTGAAATGTCTGCGCACCATTACTTCCGCGATTTTTATTATTGTGATAGCGGCATGATTCCCTGGCTCCTCGTCTTGGAATTGTTAAGCAAAACGGATAAGCCGCTCTCTGAACTTGTAGCAGATAGAATTGCTAAATATCCTGTCAGCGGCGAAATTAATACCAAAGTTTCCGGCGTCGACAAGGTTAAAGAGATTATGGCGCGGATTGAAGAAATTTACGGCGTGGGCGGCAAAGTTTATCATATTGACGGCTTGAGCATTGATTTTGACGATTGGCGATTTAATCTGCGCGGCTCGCAAACCGAACCTTATATCCGCCTCAACGTCGAATCACGCGGCGACAAAACTTTAATGGAAACTAAACGCGATGAACTGCTTGTCGTCATTCGCGCATGATAATAGGAGGTTATATGGATACTGAAAAAAATATTTATGGCTTGTCGGAGGGCGTTTTTAAAGCCTGTCAGTTTTTGGGCTTAAAATTTCCTGCAAAATCTTCAAATACCCCCCCCCCGTATTTGCCTTCCGATTATTTTGGCGATAATTTCGAGTTGAGCGATGCAATAAAAGAAAAATTGAAGACCGAACTCAACTGGTCAGATAAAAGGTTTGCAAAAGTATATAAAAAATTTACGGGAAAATTCTTGGCACAAAAATGTTTTTCTAAACATACTAAAACCGACTTGAATGTCTATTTTTGCGATCACGTGCTCTTTGCTGCAAGACAAATTGGAGCTGTCGCCAAAAATTATTTTCACTTTGCTTTATATGAAAAGTCTTTTGCAGAGAGAAGTACATTTTTTACCCATAAACATTATTTATTAAGACAAATAATATGTAACAACCATGATATTGGGCTATTATTACGCAATAAAGCCAAAGCGGACAAAATTTTAAACGAGTTTATCCATAGAGATTATTTTGACGCTTGTGAAGGCACTTTTAGAGAGTTTAAATCTTTTGTCGAGAAACATCCGCGCTTTTTTTCCAAGCCTGTCGACGGTGGCTCTGGAAGAGACGCCCAAATTATTCAAATCGAGCCGAATCAAAACTTAAGAGAATTATTTAATAAACTTGTTGCTGAAAAAAGTCTTGCGGAAGAAGTGATTGTTCAACATGAAAAATTAGCGGCTTTCTGCCCCGATACTACAAACACACTAAGAATAGCAACGTTCTTTGATATACACAATGTCGTTCACATTTTGACTGCCAGTGGCAGATTTGGCAGAATGGGAACATCTTGGGATAATTTTACCAGAGGAGGCTGTTCTGTCATCGTAGATCCGAAGACAGGAATAATCACTTCTGACGGCATGAATAATGCTCATGAATTTTTCAGAGCACATCCAGATACTGGAAAAATATTTAAGGGCTTTCAATATCCTTGTTGGGATAAAGTTCGCGTAGCCGTTATCAAGATGGCAAAACTCCTTCCGCAGGTGCGCCATATAGGTTGGGATATTACCATAAACAACAAAGGTGAGGCCGTACTTGTAGAGGCCAACGAAAATGCCGATGTCAACATTCAACAGGCTCCTGACGATACTGGCAGACTTTATCTTTATGAACCGCTCCTTGACGAAATGCAAAATTATAAAAAAGAACAAATGCGGCTTTTGGGATACCGGGTCAACGAATTGCAAGATTTTAAGTCCGCGTATAATACTAATCGTTTGCGTAAGGATTCAATTCTGCAGTTCGCAACAAATAAATTGATTCCCGAATGCAAAAGCCTCATTGATTTAGGTTGCAGGAAAAATAAATCCGTCAAGTCATTTTGTCCCGAAGCTGTGAAATATTATCCTGTTGACTTTCAAAAGCATGATGATGAAATTATTGCCTGTGATTTCAACGAGGGTGAATTCCCGAACATAAAGGCGGATGCTTGTCTATGTGCACTTACTGCCGAGTATGTCGAACTTCTCCCGCAATTTTTAAATAACATGTGCAACGCTACCGGAAAACAAATTCTTATGTGGTGTCGTCCTTTTGATAGAGAACTTAATCCAAAATATAGATGGGAAAATCCTTTCTTAACAGACTTTACGGAAGAGTTTTTAATTAAAACTATGCAAGAAAATCATTTTGAGTTAAACAAACAATATCCTAATGACAGATATCCTTCGGTGATTCTCTACGACTTCAGGAAAAATCTGGATAAATAAATTTGATAACTCCGCTCAAATGAGCATGTGTATAAAATTTTTCAATTTAAAGGAGGATTTTTTATGAGTAAAACCGTTGTTAACCTTCCGTCCTTAATCAGCGATTATTACACCCTCGCGCCCGACCCGGAGAATAAAACTCAAGGCGTCGCGTTCGGTACGAGCGGGCACAGAGGCAGCTCCAAACTTCGTAGCTTTAACGAACAACATATCCTTGCAATCGCGCAGGCCGTCTACGAATATCGCACGGCTGAAAAACTTCAAGGACCGCTTTACATCGGCGCAGACACCCACGCCCTTTCCGAACCCGCGCTTCGTTCCTGCGTTGAAGTTCTCGCGGCTAACGGCGTCGACATTATTCTCCAAGAAGATTTTAAACCCGTTCCCACACCCGTTGTAAGCCGGATTATCCTCGCGCACAACTACGAGCGCAAAGAGGCTAAACAAGCTGACGGTATCGTTATCACCCCGTCGCACAATCCCCCGACTGATGGCGGCATTAAGTACGACCCGACGACCGGCGGTCCCGCAAGCGCAGAAACTACTAAGATAATCCAGAATCGCGCCAACGAAATTATTGCTCAAGGCGTCGACAAAGTTGTTAAGCGCGTCCCGTTTGAAAAAGCCATTAAAATGGATAACGTCCACTTTATGGATTACATGCGCCCCTACGTCGAGGCACTCGATCGCGTTATCGACATGGACGCCGTTATCAATTCCGGCTTGAACGTCGGCGCAGACCCGCTCGGCGGCTCCGGCATTTTCTACTGGGATTTGATTAATGAAGTCTACAAGATTAAAAATCCGATTAAAGTCGTCAATCCTAACATTGATTACACGTTTAGTTTCATGCCGCTTGACCACGACGGCAAAGTTCGTATGGACTGCTCCTCGCCTTGGGCTATGGCTAACTTAATTGCTCTCAAGGATAAATATGATATTGCGTTCGGCAACGACACCGACTACGACCGCCACGGCATTGTTACGCCGCAAGGTTTGATGAATCCGAATCATTACCTGGCAGTCGCAATTAAATATTTGTTCACGCACCGCGACGGCTGGAGCAAAGACGCTATGGTTGGCAAAACTTTAGTCTCAAGCTCGTTAATTGATAAAGTTGCGGCGGATATTGGGCGCAAACTCTGTGAAGTTCCCGTTGGCTTTAAGTGGTTCGTTGACGGATTATTTGATGGCTCAATGGGCTTTGGCGGCGAAGAGTCTGCGGGCGCGTCCTTCCTGTGCAAAGATGCAAGCGTTTGGACGACCGATAAAGACGGCATTATTATGGACTTGCTCGCCGTCGAAATCACCGCCAAGACCGGCAAGAATCCTTCCGAACACCACAAAGAACTTACTGACAAATTCGGCACCTTCTACTATGCTCGTAAAGACACGCCTGCCACGCCCGACCAAAAAGCGGCTCTCGGCAAATTGGCTCCCGAAAATCTCAAAGCTGACACTCTTGCCGGCGCAAAGATTACTGGCAAATTCACCAAAGCTCCCGGCAATGGCGCGTCAATCGGCGGCTTAAAAGTTGTCACTGATAAAGGTTGGTTTGCGGCACGTCCCTCCGGTACTGAGGATATGTGCAAAGTCTACGCAGAAAGTTTCGTAAGCGAAGACCACCTCAAGCAAATTCAAAAAGAGGCTGGCGAAATCGTCGCCTCCGTTGTGTAATTAAATTCTATTGGAGGTTTAAAAATGGCTCTTACTTTGAAATCCGGCTTCAGCTTCGACTATGATAATTTGTTCGGCGAAGGTAAAGTTACTCAAGCCGACCTCGACGAATGCAAAGACGCCCTTAAAGCCGCTCACGAGGCTATGAAAGTTATGCGCGAAACGGGCTTTATCAAAGCTCACCTCAGCAAAGACGGCGCACCCGAAAAAGTTTACTTCTCCAAACTGCCCTACATCACCGAAGAAAACGGCAAACTCAATTTGAATTCCCCCGCAAGCATTAAACGTCTGCACGACTTCACGGAGAAAATTCGCAACAACGTCGACGCAGTTGTTTCGCTCGGTATCGGCGGCTCGTTCTTGGGTAATAAAGTTTTGTTCGATATTTTCTGCGGCGAATTCTGGAACACGTGGACGCCCGAACAGCGCAAAGGCTTGCCCAAAGTTTACTTCAGCGGACAGAACATTGACCCGCGCAGAACCGGCGACATTATCAACCACCTGAAAGCTATGGCGAATAACAAGCAAACGCACGGCGGCGGCAAGTTCAAAGTTATGCTGATGTGCATGTCCAAAAGCGGCGGCACGCTCGACACGATGAGCAACTTTATGGTTATTCTCGACGCCCTCAAGAAAGTTGACAACATTGAAGTTGAAATTGTTGCCGTCACGGATCCGAACATGGAGAAGAAAACCCTCCTTAAACAAATCGCGGTTGACAATGGCTGGGAATGCTTTGCTGTTCCTGACGGCGTCGGCGGTCGCTTTACCGTTTTCTGCGAAGTCGGACTTTCTACAGCGGCTGTTATCGGCATGGACATTGAAGCTTTCCTGCAGGGTGCACAAGATATGGATAAGGCTTGCCAGAACGACGACATTTTCCAGAACCCCGCAATGCTCAATGCCGCGCTGAAAGTTATCGCTTATAAAAAATATGGGCGTAATATCGAAGTCATGATGCCTTATGGCGATTATCTTAAGTCGCTGTCTGAATGGTATATTCAACTTTTG
>CAMJKR010000147.1 GCA_946406415.1 uncultured Selenomonadales bacterium
ATATATAACGGAGAAGACTTTTTTAAACCAACGATTCGTAGAGTACGTAATGGGAATGGAGCCGGAGTATCTAAAGACTATATCGCTCAAATAATGGCGGCAGGTAATGCAGTCAATCCGATACAAATATATCCGTTGATTAGGTATTTAAAGCATATAGACGATTTGATATTCAATGGAGATTCGCAGATAATATTGCATAATGAAATAAAACGAAAAGCGTCCGAGATAATAGCAAATTTTTCACCTGAACAACGCAAAAGATTAAAAGAAAATTTTTCCATAAAACCTCAATCAGATGATAAAAGTAAGTTGTATTCAGCAGGAGAAAATTATCATCCATACCTGCTTTATGTTCATGTAAAATGTGATCATAAATTATGTAAAAAGATAAGTGCAAGAAAAAGTAACATTAAAGTTGGTTGCAAGGCTTTGTGTAATGTATCAGACGGGACAGATATGTGGATTTCTGTGTCATTTCATAACTGTTTTAAAACCAGTCAGCTCTTTACAAAAATTGTTTTAAACGATGAGAAAGCCAAATATATAGATAATCAGCCACTGGTAGATGAAATATTCAAACAACTAATCGAAGAAATAAGAATAAAATCCAATAGCGACGAAATGGTTGCACAGATTTTTTTAACAAAAATAGACGATAACTTCCGTGAATGCCAGTTAGGAGAGTTTTGAAGTAAGTAAAAATAAAATAGAACAGTTGAAATTAGGGTTACCAAAATTTTGGTAACCCTAATTTTTATTGGCTATATTTGTTGATAAGAATTTTATTTTTAATGTAAGCAGACGTTAAGTCTGTAAAAAAATAAGAGGTGAAATAAATGGCAAGATTAGTGGGCAAAGAAAAAATGTATAATGCAAGTGAAGTCGCAAAAATATTTGGAGTTGAACACATGACAGTACGCAGGTGGATAAAGAAATTGAATTTAACTGTTCAAAAAGTAGATAGCGAATGGAAGTTTACAGAACGACATATCGAACAAATTAAAGAATACCGACTGGAACAACTCAAGAAATATTATGGCGATGTATTGGAGATGAATTATCATTGAAAGCTAAACAGCACATTTTGGACAAGGATTCAGCAACAAATTTTAAAATATTTCTTGAGGATTTGGGTTACAGTCCCGATGAATATTCAGAGAAACCCGTTTTAATTTTTCAGAAATATGTAATTGACGATGAAGAAAAGGTCGGATTAGTTCAAAAGGGAACATTGGCAGATGTGTTTAAACGAACGAAGAAGGAGCTACTTGAAAATTTATTTATACAAATCAACAGTGGTAAAAAATACTGGAAGGAACGAAAAAGAAAATATGTCAAGGAAGGCGCAAAAAATACCTGGCAGGAGAAAGTTGAAGGCAGAAAAAAGGCGGACATAATTCAATACAACGCCTTCATGTTGGATTTTGATTTAAAAGCAGAGAACGGTGAACATTACAAAGGACAGGAACTTATTGATAAGAAGGAAAGTTTGCTTGATGAGATAAAAAATAAACTACCGCTTGAGCCGGATTACATAATCGAATCAAGAAATGGATTTCATGTGTATTATTTGATAAATCCGAGCGAGCGCAAAATGAACTCAGAGCAATGGCATAGTATAGAAATAGGGATATTTGATTATGTTAAGACAAACATCTCAGACAATGTGGATCATGCAGTAAAGAAGTCAAATCAAATAATGAGATTGCCGTATTCGTTTCATAAAAAAATCGATGATACAGATGACGGTTATCCGGTAAAAATAATCTATGAGCGAAAACGGGAATATAAGGAACTCTATTTTGAAAATGATTTGTACGAATCGGCGATGTTTGCATATCCGACGAGCAAAATAAAAAAAGCATTTAAAATAAATGCTGGAAAAACAAAAAACAGTACAATGAATAGGAAGCATAAAAAAGAAGAAGCACCCACCAAACTACGAAGTCAAGAAATAATCAGAGACAAGTACACAGTAACAAAAGCCATATCGGAAGGCAATTTATCTTACTTTGATTATCTGCAAATAAAAACACCCAAAAGCCCTATGACAAGAACGGAAGCACGGGAATATGTAAAGAGTATAGATTTGATAAAGATATTGGGCTTTAAGAATCAGAGTTTAAATACAGCATTCTCATCATTGTTTTATGAAGACAAACACCCAAGTGACGCTTTTATAAAAAATAAAAACGGAGCTACGATATATTATTGTCGGCGAGAAAATCAGTGGTATTACGACATATTCGACGTAGTTCATCACTTATTAAAATTTAAACAAAGACTTACAGAGAAAGAAAAATGGAGTAAAACCTTTGAATTTGTTTACAAAATGTTCGGTATAAAGCTCGTAAAAAGAAAGGAAGAAAATATAGCAACGTTTGAACGAGCAAGAATAAGCAATATAGAGATTCTCGATAAAGTGATAATGTTTTCAAAGAAGACAAAATATCTGAGTGGCTTTGTAAAGCGATTGTATGAAAAGCTAATGGAGCTGTGGAAGGAACATAGCGAGAAATATAATTTACCGTGGCGAAAATTACACATGACGTTATCAACAGATTATTTGGCAGAAAGACTAGGCAAGAAAAAACGAGATTCAACAATCTCAAAAGGATTGTTGATACTCGAAACAATAGGATTGATAAAGAAACACGACGGGAAATATCGCAAGAATAATAACTTGAACGCGGCAAATGAGTATCACTTTCCGATACTTACGGAAGACGATTTAACGACCGTAATAAAAAAAGTTGAAACGATAAGGGAACTGTATAAGAAACCACTGAATGAAGTAACGAGAAAAGGATTGGAAGAGTGGGATTTTTTTAAGTGAAAAAAGTAGACGCGAATAACTATACTAATAGATGTATATCATACTACTTAATTTCTTATACTTTTTTTGTTTTACACACTTTTTTTTTTATTCAATTTCCTTGTACCGTATGCTTATTTACTTCATACTTTGTACCTGTACTTTTCGTATCTGTAATCTTGTACTTAACATTCTCTTACTAAAAAAAAAGGAGTTAAAAAAATGAATAATGTTAACAATAACCTTAATACTAAAAAAATAAAAGAAATCGTACATTGTATTACTCACTATCAAGAACCAGTGATATATTCATATCAACTTAATATTTCAGATAAAGATTTTACAAGATTAAAAAAGTTCGTATGGAAAAATTCTGATATTTTACATTTAAATTTAAACGATAAGCAAATTGATGAACTTGCTAAGAAAATTTTATTCATTGTTCAAGAAGAATCCACTATAAACATTGAAATTTTAAAAACTACAATTAAAGAGTTAACAGAGGAGAATTTTCCACTAAATAAATCCGGTATGTTAACTAAATTCATTGAGCTCTATAAATACAATTCGTAGTCCAGATAATTATGCAGAAAGCAATTTTTGAGATGTTTGCATATTTTTTGCTGTTGACGATTCAAATAAGAGAAATTTATTCTTTTTAATTACAGACAGAGTTTGTATTACCTTAGAGAAATCCCTAAGGTATTTTTTTGTTATATTTTTTTTGCTTATTGTATTTTTCTTTTAAACGTGCAGTTACTAAACGGTGGTGATTCTCATTTTAGTCGATTATATTCAAAAAATCACTGAAGATAACAAATTGACTATGAGACAAATAATTTGCGTCGGTAAATTTACAAGTTATTTGGCAAATACCTTTCCAATTTATTTTTTTGCTCTTAAGCAAATGAAAATATTGAGCTTAAAATTCAATCAACCGCCTTTGTCTGTGAAAATCCCGCTTGCTGCCAAATGGTCTCAAGCTTTCACCAACGTTAGTGATTCGCAAGTTTCTCGCCAATTACTTATCCTAGAATTTACAGGTATCCTCAAGCTTGTAGACTCTTCTTTAGTCGGACGTTTTGGTAAATCCGTTAATACCTATCAAATTACATTTCTCCCGCCCATTATGCAAAAAGTTCAAACCCGAACCGAAAGAATCAAAGTCTATTATGACAATAAATCTCCACTCGCTTTTATTCGCAGAGATGATTTCGATAAATTTTAGTTGGAACGCTGTACATTTGAAAGAAACTCGCCCTTATTTTTTATTCTTCATTTTATGATTTCTAATGTAATACAGGTTTTTATTTCGGAAACGGATTATTAATATCAGAAAATAATTTGCTCAGATGATTTTTTTGCCTTTCGTGCAGTTACATTAAGTATAAAAATCGGACGTTTCAAGCGTTGCGTGAAATATTTACCTTTTTTTAGCCTTTTTCAAAGTCATTCAAGCTTTCCTCTTTATGATTTAAACTAATTTTCATTTGCAGGAGGGATCCTTATGACTTTTAATAATCAAAAACTTTATGGTTACATCAGAGTTTCAACGCGGGAGCAAAATGAAGACCGGCAACTCGTCGCTATGAAAAAATTCGGTGTTCCGTCTGAAAATATTTTTATCGATAAGCAGAGCGGTAAAGATTTTAAGCGTCCCGCTTATATTGAACTGCTAGAAAAGTTAAAGCCTACAGATACACTTGTCGTGAAGAGTATCGACAGGCTCGGTCGTAACTTTTATGAAATTTTGGAGCAATGGCGGCTTATCACGGTTGAAAAACAAGCGTATATCGTCGTACTTGATATGCCGTTGCTCGATACTCGCTACCAAAAAGACGATTTGACGAGTCAACTTATTTCTACGCTGGTATTGCAACTTTTATCCTACGTCGCTCAGATTGAACGCGATTTTATTCATCAGCGGCAGGCTGAAGGAATAGCCGCCGCCAAAGCCAAAGGAATTCGATTCGGGCGTTCGACTAAGGACAAGCCAGACAATTATGAAGAAGTCTTTAATGAGTGGCGTAAAGAAAAAATATCCGCCCGTGAAGCAGGTCGGAGACTTCAAGTTGACTACAAAACTTTCCTAAAATGGACTCGGAACAAGTAAGGAAAAAGATTTACCTTTTTACTCAGAGGAAAAATCTTGAAAAACGACTTTGAAAAATGAGATAACTACAAGCAGATTATAGCTTTTTGAAAATCATTTGTAATGAAATTTGAGTGAAGAATAAGGTAAGCGTTTATGTTCAAGGAAGGATTGAGGAATAATGGCTTCAGAAAATGATTGGCTACATGTGATTGTAGCTCTTTTCTTTTAAACGGGAATGGTGATTGTAATGAAAACTTTATTTGAAATTATAGTTTTGTTGGTTTTGATTTCTATGTTTACTTCGCATAATGATTCACCTACAACTTCAAATACAGATGAACCTTTTTCTGATAAATCTTTCTCGAAAGTCAATCAATCTGTGATTCAAGCAGTTAAATTGACACCGACCGTAGACGACAAATCGGCAATAAAAAGCGTGGTAAACGAATTCATGGTAGCTTATGTTAACCGTGACCGTCAAGGAATGGAGCATTGCAGTTTTTATGAAGAACGACAATTTACCAAAGATACGGGCTTTGAGATGTTGGATAAGCAAATGGAAATTTGGGACGGGATACTTGAGATTTTACGACAGAGCGGGCAACGAATACGTTACGATTGGGACATTCTCAGCTTGCGGAAAATTGACAATGACAATTATGAGGTTGATATTGCTTTGATAATGGGTTCGGATATGTTGCGTTATCCATCTGTCGGGGTGTCGCGTGTTGGCGGCTATTGGCTAGTTGACGCGGAATCTTTTGTCATTTCTGCAAGCTTGTCGATTTCTAATGTTGTTATGAATTATTGAGTTTAAGGAAGGAGCAATAATTGATGTCAAGATTTTGTGAACAATGCGGAAATAAATTAGAAGTGAGCGAAAAATTTTGCCCATATTGCGGAGTAAAAGTCGAATATGATGAGCTACCGTATCAATCTTCGAAACCTGAGTCCAAAAGTAAAAATAAAAATTCCATGATGATTATCGGCGGAATATTAATTTTTGCTTTGTTAATTGGAATCTGGTCAATGAATAATAAATCGTCGGAATCTTCGCTGGGTGGTCTGGCTTTAGGGATGAGTAGAAAAGAAGCCGACAAAAAATTTTTATTCGGAAGGCCGTCCGAACGTGGCGGATTCTTTTATGGAAATATTTATGTTCAATTTACGCAAGGAAACAGCGGAATTATCAAATACATGTATTGCAATGCAAACGACAAATCTGTTGGTACGGGGCGCGGTGTGCATATTGGCTCTAACTATGATGAAGTGGTAAATGCATACGGGACGAATTACTCAAGTAATGGCTCAAGTCTGTATAATAGGATGTTTTATAAATTTAGGGATTT
>CAMJKR010000148.1 GCA_946406415.1 uncultured Selenomonadales bacterium
AGTGGACGGATTTAAATGGCGTGTGGGCAGTGCCCGGCAATCACTACGGCGAAGACATTTTAAATTTGTGGATGCAAGCGCAAATCCCTGACGGTTCCGATGCCTCAATGGAAGCGGCAGATTTAAAAGTTTTGCTTGAGGACGATAAAGCGGCGGCTTACGTCTATCGCGGATTGGTAAATATGGAACGCGAAAATTTCTACGGCGCAATCGACGACTTCAAAGCGGCTTTAACAGTTGAATCCGAACTTAAAGAGGCTCTTTTCGACCTCGCGCTTGCTCAAGAAAAACTTAACAAGTTTGACGACGCCATTAAAACTTATGACGAACTATTGAAAGTTGACGAAAAATTTCCCGCAGCGTGGTACAATCGCGGGCGGCTCAAACTCGCCAAAGAAGATTACAAAGGCGCGATAAGTGATTTTGAATCCTCTCTGGCGATTGAGACGATTAACGCCGAAGCCTATAACGATATTGCCATCGCCTATTTTAAACAAAAAAAATACGAGGACGCCTGGAAAAATATTAAGCACGCCGCCGAGCAAAGCACTACAAATCCCGTTGTCAAGGAAAATTACGAGAAATTCGCGGCTTGCGTCAAAGTAAAAAAATGAGGTGCCGCCATGTACATAGACAGTTCTCCGAGTGACAGAAGTATTTCGATGAACAGGGGTAACTCGTCAACAAATATTTTAACGATTGGGCGCGGCTCCTATGCTGTGAACTTAGACATAAGTATTTTTGATGACAGTCCACACGTTTTAATTGGGCGATTCTGTTCTATTGCGAATAACGTTTACTTTTTAATAGGCGGCAATCATCCTTACAAAAATGTTTCGAGTTTCCCGTTTGACACCGACGAAATTATTAAAACAGTTTTTGATTCTGTCGAGCCAATTTCCTGTGTACGTCCGAATCATCATCAAGTTATTATTGGGCACGATGTATGGATTGGAATGGGTGCTACGATTATGGGTGGCGTCAAAATTGGTAACGGCGCGATTATCGGGGCAAATGCCGTCGTAACGAGAAATGTTCCGCCCTATGCTATCGTTGCTGGCAATCCTGCACGAGTTATCAAATATCGCTTTGACAAGACGACAATTAGAAAACTTCTTGCTGTCAAGTGGTGGAATTGGAACTTGGAAAAAATCGCTGATAACTTTCCACTCATAACCGACGTCGAAAAATTTTTGGCGGCTCACTATTCACCCGAATTGGAAAAATTTCCCGAAGACGATTTCAGTCGTCAACTTGGCAGGTACACGGGGGGGGGGATTATCTATCAATTTATTGCCGACTTCCGAGCAGAAAAACCGTTGTGGATAAAAATTGTGCATGACTTTTGTCAATCTAATATTAAAGATGCTTTGCTTGTAATTTATTTAAGCAATGACACGACGGAAAAAGATTTGGACTTGTTGGAAGAGGCAATAAATCTTTTGGACAGTGGTTCACAGAAAAATATTCTTGCCGTTGCGTTTGATGAAAACTCTTCGCCTGCCGCACTGAGAAAAGCCACGTATTTTATCACGACACGCGAGATAAGCACTCTTAAAGCTTTGGATTATCTTTGGAATACGAACGTTAAAATTATTTCCGCACTTGATAACGATATTTTTTAAAGTAAAATTAAACATTTAAGTCAATCCTTTTAAAAGGATTTTTTTTTTGTCTTGAAGGAATAATATAAGGGCAACAAACGAATAACTACGTAAATCCAATATTAAAAAGTTAGGAGGGTTATCGTGACGCTATCAGATTGGTTAATGGAAAACAGCTGTGATGATGAACTACGCGCCAAATGGGCGATAAGTTTGGCACAACTTTTGCCGAAATGCTCTGACAGCCATTTAAATCCCGACCGAATAGAGATAGACGATGCCTTGAATTTATCGTTGAACAATTCGGGCGTCATTATCGACGAGTATTCGGCTCCGGAAATGCTCGACGATAACACGGCGCGAAATTTCTCAACAGCGGTGTTTTCTTATGGCATGGTGCTTGATTATTTGTTCCGAATGGCTTCTTATGTCACGGATAAAGGTTGGACGACTGAAGAATTTTTGCAACAAGTTAATGATTCGGAAGAGTGGTTCGAGCCTATGGAAGGTGATCCGCTCGAAGAAATTTTGCGCACTTGTTTGAGCAAACAGCAAAATCGTTCGCAAACACCACAGGAACTTAAAGAATTACTCATGAACAACGCGGATATTCAAACGTATCTGCGCAATAACCCCGACCACGAATGGGCGACCGGCGACAGTGATACTGCTGACTCCACGCCCGAAGAGCCTACTCCAAATGCAACGGAAGAGGACGAGGAAATTTATGATTCGGGGCTGGCAATCGGTATCGATTTGGGCACGAGTAATTCTACCGTCGCTTATTATAAAGACGGTCGATATCAATACATGGAGTTTCAAGGTAAACGTTTGATTCCGTCGGCGATTTACTTCAAAGAGGCTGAACAAAGCGCGTGGATTTACGGCTACAACGCATTAAGGCGCGGCGTTATGTATCCTGACGCCCTTTTTAAGCATTTTAAACGCCACATAGGAGAGAACAAAAAACTTTCCTTTAAAGCGGAACCGCAGGTTAATCAAAACTCAACGACCAAGCGCAAGTATGTAATTGACACGAACATTTTTATTCATGACCCGTTAATTTTGGACGGTATGGAAGATGACGTAGAAATTTTAATTCCAAAGACCGTTTACGAAGAATTGGGGCGCAGGAAGAATGTTCCCGAAACTGCCGACGAGGCGGAAGCTGCCTTAAAGTCGATTGACGAACATCGCGAACTTGTTAAGCTGGAAGATTCTCATCCGGAGCTTTTGCCCGATGAAATGTTCCGCTCAAAAGACAAGAACAATAACGACCGCAACGATAATAATATTCTCAGCGTGGCTTTCTTCCACGACGGCAAAAAAACTGTTTTGGTTTCCAACGACAAAATGCTCGCGGAAAAAGCCGATTGGAAAAAACATGATTTTCAAGTTCAAAATTACGAGCAGTTCGATTTTTATCGTCACGTGCAGGAAAGCGGCGGTTCACCCGATGAATTGAAGTTGACCGGCAAAGACGGCGCAACCTTCTTTCTTAAATATTTGCGCGAAGAGATTCGCAAAAAAATCGGCTACGTTAACAAAGCTGTCATTACCGTGCCGCAAGAATTTTCGCCTATTCAACGCAACGAAATTAAAGATGCGGGCTATAAAGCGGGCTTTACCGAAATAGAATTGCAGAGCGAGCCGATAGCTGCTGCCGTCGCTTATGGCTTGGAGCAGACGGGCAATAAAAAAATTCTCGTTTACGATTTTGGCGGCGGTACCTTCGATATCACAATTCTTGAAATTTCTGATGGAGAATTTAAACGACTGGCTTCGGGCGGCGACGCAAAATTGGGCGGCGAAGATTTCACGCAAGCTTTAATCAGCGATTTTAAAGACAAGCTGTTGAGCGGAGAAATTTTGCCAAATGACCAGGAATTTGACATGACGGACGAAGAAGCCTCCGGATTGACACATGAGGAATTTGTTAAGAACGAACTCAAAATTTGGGAAGCTTGCGAGGATATTAAGTGCCGCCTGTCTTCGAGTGAATCCGAGAAAAAAAATATTAGACTATATATAAAATCCGGCGAGCAACTGGACGTTTCCTACGAACTTTCGCAGAAGGATTTTGAGGATATAACTTATGAGCTGATGACAAAAGCCGGGAAAGCTTTGGGCGGCACTTTGCAAAAGGCAGGTCTTGAACGTCCGGATATTGACGTCGTGATAATGGCGGGCGGCACATCGACTATTCCGTTTATAGCCAAAACCGTCGAGCAATATTTCGGCAAGAAACCTTATGCCGACCGCGACCCCGCTACTTTAATCGCTGAGGGTGCCGCGCTATTTGCCGATATAAAATGGAATCAGGATTCAACCATTGACAAGCAAATTAAAATCTTCGACAAGACCATGACAGATTTAGGCGTTTCGCTGAAAGGACACATTTTTGACGTAATTATTCCGGTTAACTCCGCTTTGCCCATGCAGAAAGAAAAATCTTATTCGCTGGTTAAAGACGGACAAGAGGAACTTTCAATCGAGTTTTTCACACGCGACGAGGGTAGTACCGACATTAGCACATTGCGCGACAGCGTAAATTATATCGGCAAGGTGCAAATCAAAAATTTACCGCCGAATTTGAAACGCTCGGAGGTTGATGTTGTCTTGACGTTCCGCCTTACAAAGGAATATGAACTTGACATAGAAGTAAATCTTAAAGACAAGCAAGGCAAGTCAATCGACCAGGCTAAAGTAACTATCAACACAATAGGAGTTTGAGCAATGGAAGCATTAGTTAAATACAATTTGACAGCGGCGGAAAATTTGTTGGCTGAAATCAAAAGGCTTTTCATGTCGAAGGGAATTATGTTGGCGAAAAAATTTTCCGGCGAGCAGGACACTTCAAGCGAAGAAGTCGACCGCACGCTTTGGATAAAACCATTTGTAATTCAGACAAGTGCCCCCGCGTTTTATCTCGACATAAATTCGCCTGACGACCTCGCCATAAAGAACGCGGATTTGGAAAGTCGAATCAATGATTTGCAAGGCAAGCTTAAAACTTTTCTCCAAAACAACAGTGACTTGGACGAAAACTTAGCGGGCAAGATTAATACGCTCGCGACTTCGGTTTTAATGCAGGCAAAACGTGCCGTTAAATTCGGGTTGAAAAAATCTCTCGGCGCAGAAAATAAAAATTGCAACACGATAGAGGAACTGCAAGAGGCGGCTGGGCGGCGTTATGGTGACTTCTTGAGAAAAGAATTTTTGGAACGAATTATGATACCGCTATACGAGGGACTGCAACAAACGCCTAATGAGGGGGCTTATCTTTACGTGTTGGGTGAGGCGAATAATTTTCTAGCGGATTTGGGTGTTGCGACTGTCAATATTTCCGTCGGAGAAAAGTACGATGAAAATTTACCGTATGTTCACGTCGGAGAAGCGGACTCGCCGCAATACGTCACGACGAACGGAGCGGAAAAAGATACCATTCGTGAAATTCTTCGCTACGCTTATGCCTTTCAAGAGGACAAGGGCGCAGAAAATCGCCTAATCATGGAAGGCGAAGTAATTGTAATGTTATATCGACCGGGAGGCGCGCAATGAGCTTATTTATCGGCATAGACTTCGGGACTTCGACTAATGTGGTAACCCGTTGGGACGAGGCAAGGAAAAGCGCGATTCCTGTTCCGCTTGGCAAATACGGTGGCGGAAATGTTTTTCCGAACGTAATCTATTATCAATCGCCGACTAACAAAATTGTTGGGGATGACGCCGTTACCAAAGGTAAAAGGGATCCGCAAAATGCAGTCTTCTCGATTAAACGTCGTTTGGAAAGCTCCGACTTTAAACAGTTTATTCCTGACTTGGGGCGCAGTTTGGGTAGCGAGGATATTGCCGCCGATATTTTTTCGTGGATAAGGCAAGAGGTAGAAAAAAAATTTGGCGGGCAGAGCATTGACGGCGTAGTTATCAGCGTTCCTTTTGCCTTCCAAAACCGTGAGCGCAAGAAAATCGAGCGTGCGGCGCGGCAGGCGGGATTAAATGTTTTGGGCTTGATTGAAGAGCCGGTTGCGGCGGCGTTGAGTTTTGGCATTATGGAAGAAGCAGAGCGCGGCAAGGCTGAAAAAATTTTAGTCTTTGACTTGGGTGGCGGCACCTTCGACGTTACGATTTTTGATTTTCAAAAGCAATCCGATCGTCAGTTCGCAATCAGGGTTATCACAACGGACGGTGCTAAGCAATTAGGCGGCATCGATATTGATAATTTAATGGTGAACAAAATTGTTGAAAAAATGGAGATAAAATTTCCCGATTACCGCTTAGATACCCGCGAATCGTCGTTACAAGAGAAAGATACTTTTAAAATGCGTCAAATTGCCATAGAAACCAAAGAAATTTTGAGCGAAGACGAGGAAACGGATTTATACTTCGTGAGCGAGCTGGACGACGAACATGTTTTGGACGAGACGTTGACGCGCGAGGATTTCGAGGAATGGCTTGAGGAATTTTTGATTCACGTAGAAAATGTTTTGGAAGCCGCACTGTTGGACGCGGATTTGGAGCCGGAAAATATTG
>CAMJKR010000149.1 GCA_946406415.1 uncultured Selenomonadales bacterium
AAACGCGGTGAGAGAGTCGGTAACAATATCAGAAACACGCCCTAAGTCTTCTCCAGACGCAGCAGCAAGATTCATAACTCCAGCTATACCGCCTAACATTTGGTCGGTTTTCCAACCGGCAGTTGCCATGTATTCAAATGCTTTACCAGCCTCAGTAGCTGAAAATGAAGTGACTCGTCCCATTTCCATAGCTTTTTGAGATAACATTTCCATTTGAGAAGACGACGCTCCTGAAATTGCTCCGACTGCAATCATTTGCTTTTCAAAATTTTTATAACTTTTAACGGTATCGTAAATTCCATAACCTATACCGGCACCAGCGAGCATATCTCCGCTAAAGCCAGTCGCGGATTGTAAAACATTATTCCCGATATTTTTTAATCCTTGTGAAGCACGATCTTTTAGGTTCAAAGTAATAGTGTACGCTTTAGCGGTGAGACGAAATAGTCGAGCTTCTGTTGCGCGGATTCTGTCAGTGGTACGGTCTGTAAGATTGAGTATAATGGAATGCGCTCTATTAGCTACACTATGTAACCATCTTTGAATACCGCTTCCGGCAGGGGTTACTCGATCGATGAGGCTTAATGTAATACTGTGAGCGCGATTTGTGAGTCGTTGTATACGCTCATTCATTCTCTGAATACTTCTATCGAAGTTCAACAAATTATCACGTATGCGATTGAGTGCTCCGTTTGTTTGGTCATTCACTTCAATAATAATATCGATAATGTGATCGCCGCTACCAGATGCCATAAAACCTCACCTCCTATTTACGATTACGATTTTCGATTTCTGCTTTTACTGACGCGAATATAAAAAGTCGTTCCATTCGAGACATATTCAAAAAATTACTCGGCGTGATATGAAGTAATTGAAGAGTGGCATGAAGCAACCAAAGACGTCCATCACCACGCATTATTAGTTTTTTATGTCTTCAATTACTTCATTGTCATCACTGCGAAAACCGGAAATTTCTTCGATATTTTCAATGACCATATCTTTTTCGCCAGCTTTAAGCATTACATCGATTGCATCAATGCCACTTGCAACATTGAGTTTTGGCCAGATAATTTCGCGTTTGTAATCCCAGATTTTCACATCGCCTGTATTACTTTCGGGTACGGTTGCTTCATAAATAATTTGACTACGATACCTTGCGTTATTAAGTTTTTCTCTATCTATACCAAAACGACCTTGTTTAACACGAGTGTTTTTCTTACGGCAATTAGATAAATCTTCTTCGGTTAACGGACGAATAAGAAATTTAAACAAAATTTTGCCGTTACGAGTAATGTTCATACGGCGATATTCGCTTTCATCGGTCTTAAATTCAGCGGCACGAAGAATTGCACTCATCAAATCGCCTTCATATTCAGTTATTTCTTTTGGCGACATTTCCTCAATGTTTAATTTTTCATCAGCCATTTATCACACCTCCATTAATGTACTCTTGGTCCCTGACCACTTCCATAAGAAAGAAAGTTCTGAAGTTCAGGTGGTCTATTAACAAATAAACTCCATTGACGTTTAATAATGTCACCGGGCGAAACATTTTGAAGATCAAGATTTCCCGAAGGTACGCAATCACGATATATTATTCTTTGCTCTGATTCATTGCGTCCTTTAATGACACCTTGAAAAGTCCATTCTGCGTCATAGGGTTGTCCCGATTTAAGCATTGCGAATACATCTTTTATAAAAGAAATATCTCTAATAACGCATTCGGAAATATTTATAGTAACGCTATAACTTGCTAAATGTTCATGACTTTGTGGATCGCCTAATGGCTGGTATGTTACATTAGTAAAATTAATTTGCGTCTGAAATGAATCTACAGTCGCGAGCAAATTTCCAGCTTCACTGAAAAGCAAGCCGTCCTTACCGGTAAATATGCGGCGTACGTCATCAGAGCCACGAGTATTATACATTTTTCATCACTCCTTTTTATAAATTTTCCGTATCTTTGACGAAGGAAAAACGGAATCGATAAGTAAGATAAATATGCTCCATACTATCAATATCATCAATAGCTAATTTGAACCTCACCTTCGGCAGGGTTAGCAGGATCTTCATACACATAACTTGAGGCGAGAATTTTCCTTTCGCCAGCCATTGTATTTAAAACTTTTTGAGCCGCCGCTATAACGGTTTGTCGTCCGTCAGTATCGTTGTTAACTTTGCCTATAAGCTTATCGCAAGTAGAATTTATCCTGTCCATTAACTCAAATCTGCATTTAGTACGACGAAGTTTTTTCCAGCCTTCGTCCATATCAGAGTCGGGAGTTATAAGAGTACTAATTGTTGCTTCGATCCAAATTTGGTCGTCATCATTAAGTGTAAGCACTAAGCATCCCTTGCGAATAGCTTTAATAATTTCACTATTCGTTAATGGTTCAGTCAGAGTCAATGCTCTTTCGATAACTTCATGCGTGATAGAAGAATTGGTTTCAAAAGAAGCAATCATTCCGCCGATTCTCGCTACGGCAAGATAGCCATCATAAATTACTCCACTATTTTATTCCCAACCGTTCAACACATAGGCTATTTTTTCATCATTGTAACTTGCAGCTTGATTCATACGAGCATCAAGGTCTTGTGAAGATTTACCAGCAATGCAACCGAAGCCAAAATGTCCGGTCTCATAACTGAGTTCAACGAAACTTTGTATAAGTGCATGTACTGCTACATTATCAGTATCTACAATGAGACAGTTCCATTTGACTCTTTCAAGCTGATTAGTGGCTCTATCGTAAGATGCTGTAGTGACGGTAGGATTTTTGCCTCCTGTCATGGGTGCTTGCGTTACTGTATCCAAAGCCCCAGAAGGCACTTCATCATTAACAGCTGAAGCAATAAAATTTTTACTTATTTTGTTAAGAGCATTTATAAGATTAATTGCTTCGTTATTACCCGCCTCAAAAGTTACTTTTTCAAAAATTACTGCGCCATCATAAATAATGCACTCTCGGAGGTCAGTGATGAGATTTGTACGAATACTTACAGCAAATTTTCTTGCGCCGGGATAAGCTGCTGTAATCTTAACAGCATTAACCTTACTATCAGAAGCGTTAGCCTTTAAAATAATGCTAGAAGGCTCACCATCATCTTCTCCGCAACGAATAGCGCGAATAGTAATTGCGCCGCCTTCAAACATTTCTCTAAGAATACGAGTATGCTCATCATTGCCATAATAATCAGCGATGTCATTTTTCATGGTTAAATCCATGTTATAAACTTTATTTAAAGGACCCCAATCAGCTTGAAAAATTGCAGCACTAATACCGTTAGTTGCACCAACAACGTCTACGTTACCGTAATTTTCTCTACGAAAGTAAACACCCGGTCTGTCTTTTTTTTCGCCAATAAGAAAAGTTCCAGACATTTTATTTCACCTTCTCGTACATAAAATTGTTAATTAATTCAATTCCTTCTTCAGGAGTAGCTTCCGTTTTGCCGGACATATTGAAGGCAGCAATAATCGCATAACGGCTCGGACGAGTGTTTTTAGCGGGCCAGAATTTTTCTGCTGCTTCAGCAAATTCATATGGAGTATATTTTTCATCAGATATTTCATCGTCTCTTTTATCTTTATTGCTATCGTTGGAGTCATCAGCATTTTTGCGTTTTGGCTTATCGCTAATTTCAATCTCATCTATGCCTTTATTAGTATCAAGAGATTCACAATATTTTTTTTAATTACTGTTTTCCATTTCCATATTTATCACCCTTTCCAACTAGCTCGAATCAAAGTGTGCGCATATTTTGGTTTATGCAATAATCCGTAGCGTACGCTAATAGTTAATTGCCCCGTGACTTCATCAGCTCTGGAATCGCCTCTAATGTTTCTTATAAACATAGGTGAACCATCGAGCATAGTGATTTCACCTGCGAGAGAAAGGCTTTGAGAGAATTGTTTTAACCATTCCATACGATCTTGAAGAGACGGGGCAAAAAGGTGCATAGCAATATCACCTAAAAGCCATATAACCATATTAGTTTGTTTTTCGATATTAGAGTTTACATGCCTAAAATAAGCTACGGGACTGTGCCTTTTGGGTTCAAAAATTTCTGGCAATTCATCTCGCCCAATAACAACCAGTTCTTTATCCCAATCTTTGGCGTAAAAATTTATAGCAGCTATTGGGTCGGGATCGCTCGTTTCCAAAATTTGGAATTCATAAATATCGAAATTAAGCGTCATCCCAATGTTATAAGATTTATCTATAACGCTGGCTTCACGGAAAATTTGTGTATTTCGCCACTTAGGAGAAAAAGTAGTATCGTCTTTTGGCGTAAAGAAAACGCCTTCTAAAGCTTGCCGAACGTAAGGCTCAATTTCTTCTGGCGGCAATCCTTCTTCTGTACAGATAATATCTATGGTGAGAGCCCCCATAACGTTTCGTTCGGCATTAGAAAACATGTCCATTGATAAAATTATTCTTGGATATTGGGAAATACTTGTCCATGCTTCCGAAGTGTCATCGGGAACATGTTGAAAAAATATAGCTGGTTTTTCGGCATATATTGCGAGACGAATCGCTACTTGACTAAACGTTAATAGCCTCTTACGTATCAGTGCCATTTTCTGTTGAATCAGGATTGTATTCATCAGCAAAATTCTCACCTTTCACCATAATATTCCAATCATCGTCAAAAGATATAAAAGACAATTTCCATTTTCCGTCTTGTACTTCTTGAGCAGATACACGAAAATAGCAAGCCGCTTGATGAATAACAGGAAAGAAAAGAGCCTGAATTAAAGATTCGTCGCAGTGTAAAATCAAACCATTTCGAGGCTTATCCCAAGTGTGATATTGTGCTCGGATAAAATCACGTGGCTTTATTTCTTCGCGATTAAAAAACGCTTTATCTTTAGTAATAATCAAAGACATCGTATCGTCTTCCTTTACAAACTACCATAAAGTGCACTGATTTCAGGATGCGCACCTACTCGAATTCGTTCTTTATAAGGTCTAGGAGCCATTCGACTAGTACCTTTTTCAAGATATTCGGAATAAGGCATATCGCTTTTAATTCGGCAAGTTATTCGCAATCCGTTCAGATGTTGTTCTGCTAAAACTTGTTTACGCCAATTACGACGAAGATTTCCTGTGTTAGGAGCAGGGGGTTCGCCCGGTGCAGATGCTCTATGGTTTCCATATTGACGAGCATTACCATTTTTACCCAAAACTTGAAACGCTTTATTTTGAAGAATATTAACAGCGCGTGTTGCTTGTGAAAGGGCTTCGGGATTAATTTCGCCAACGATTTGTCGTATCTCAACGTTTAAATATTCAGCTCCTTGTGCGGGCGTCACTAACATCAATCCTTTCTTCAATATAAAACGCTCGTCTTGACTTGCTTCATACAGAACACCAGTTAACACCTTACCAGTAGGTAAAAAATATCTTTCCAGCCTACCAATTTTGCTTGTATCGATAGCTTGCTTTTCAACAACGAAATCGCGCAGAAGATTACCGGGACGGAGGTACATGACGTTTACCTCCTATCAATCCGTGATTATCGTGCATTCCTTCGTAGAAATAAGGCGGGCGATTTTTACCGATTGCTGAATAATTAGGAAGAGATGAGGCAACTTCAGCTTCGTTTTTCAATTTATCATACATAGCTTTCCACGCCGCGTATCGTTGGCTAAGTGAAAGTCTGAGCGGACCGGATTGAGTATCAACTTCGTAAGAAAATCGACGCAGAACACTTTCAACCAATGCTAATTTTGCTCGAAGCCAAGAGGGTTTATTTACTTCAATCATAGCTTCAATTTCTTCATCGGAAAGATAAGAATTTCGCGCTCCGTCGTCAGTCATCACGTCGCCTAATTCAAAGCGCATACGATCTTTGCCACGTTCTGAAATTTTAGTACCGTCATAAGTGTAACTGAGTTCGCTCATCGCGGCTCACCTACTTTTTAATTTTCTCTTTTGCTTCTTCTGATACTGCCTCTGGCTTTTGTGCATTTAAAACTTTTTCGTCCTCGCCTTTAGCAATGACCCCCATTCGCAAAAGACTTCCTATGCGACGCGGCAAAATTTTATCAGCAGGTATTTTCTCACCAATAAGATAAGCCTTGCCAG
>CAMJKR010000150.1 GCA_946406415.1 uncultured Selenomonadales bacterium
AAATCGACGCTTTTAAAAATTATTACGGGCGTGCTAACACCCAGCGGCGGCACTTTGGAAGTTAACGGGCGCATTGCGTCGCTTTTGGAGTTGGGTGCGGGCTTTAATCCCGAAATGACGGGCGTTGAAAATATTTACATGAACGGGCTTTTAATCGGTCACAGCCGCGAAATTATGGACGCAAAGATTGATGACATTATCGCGTTTGCAGACATTGGCGACTTTATCAATCAGCCCGTCAAAACTTATTCGTCGGGCATGTTCGCACGGTTGGCTTTTGCGGTTAATGCGTTCGTTGAGCCGGATATTTTGATTGTCGACGAGGCTTTAAGCGTTGGCGACGCCTTTTTTCAAAGCAAGTGTATGGATAAAATGCGTTCGATGATTCAAGGCGGCGTCACGGTGATTTTTGTAAGCCACGATACTTTTGCTGTCAAAAATCTTTGCGAACGCGCTTTTTTAATGCAGAACGGCAAAATTTTAATGGACGCCTCCGCTAAAGAAGTCGTCGAAGTTTATCGCAACATGTTAGTTGAATCACGCGGCGAATTGACCGGCGCACAAGCTCAATTTCAAAACAACCTCGCCGATAATCTCCGTAGCGACAAAAAAACTTTCGACAAAGAAAATTTTTCTTCTGAAAGTTTGGAGCGCGGAAAAGAAATTTTTATGAAAAACGCAACTTATCAACGCGGCGGCGACGGTCGTGCAATTTTTGAAAACGTTCAACTGCTCAATCTCAACGGCGAACTTATCAACGAGGTTATTTTCGGGCAGGAAGTTATTTTGCGCATGATTGTCCGCTTTAAAAGTTACGTGGCGTTTTTGGGCATGGGCTATCACATTCGCAACGCAACCGGAATTGATTTGGTGTACACCGATTCGCGTTTTAACGACACAAAAGCTATCGTCGACGGCAAGGCGGGCGAAGTCTACGTTATCGATTGGCAATTTAAAGTTGAGTTGCGGCAGGAAATGTACGATATTGCTTGTGTAATCTCCTCGCCCGTCGATGAAACGCTAAGTTCGGTTGAGTTGTGCGACTTTGTTCCGTGCGCCGTTCAATTTAATGTTGTAAGTCCCAATCCTTACTTGAGTTTATCGGGCGGCTACGTTCATTGGCACAACGATTTAAAAATTTGCCGCGTGAATTGAAATTAAAATTTTTTCGGGTTATAATAAGCTGAATAAAATATGGAGGCGAAATTTTTGTGGAGACTTCTGAAGTTGAAAAGTTCAACATAAAAAATTTTCTCTCGACAAAGGGAGCGGCAATCGCGGCGGCAGCAGTAGCGGTTGTCGGCGTCGGAGCTTTGGCAACGTCAAGTTCGGTGGCAAGCGGCAATAATATTGTTTTGGGCGTGCGTGCGGAAGGTCAACCTATCGGCGGCATGACTAGAACGAACGCTGAAAAAATTTTTACGAACATTGCCGCGCAAAAAGTTCACAAGCTCACCTTCCGCTACGAGGGCGAGGAATTTGTCGTAACGCCCGAAGACATTAATTTAACTCCGCTGGTCGATAAGGCGACGCAAGAGGCTTTTGATTATGGGCGCGGCGGCTCGACAATCGGCAATTTTAATGAGCAAATTAAATGCATACTCAACGGGCGCAATGTTCACCTTAACGCTCAATACGATTCGGCTTTGCTTGACGAAAAACTTAATGCCATCGCCGCGCAGATTAATCGCGACCCCGTCAACGCCGTTTGCAGATTTTCGGGCGACGTGATTGAAAAAATTCCTAGCGTTATCGGCAAAAAATTAAACACCCAAGAGCTTGCAGAAAATTTGAAAGCTCCGCTCACGACTTTGAACTTGCCGACGGGAATTATCGACTTGAAGCCCGAAGACATTCAGCCCTTTATAACAACCGAAGACATTGCAAGTATTGATTCGGTTCTCGGCTCGTTCAGCACTTATTATTATCCCGGCGACCGCGGCGACAACATTTGGCTTGCGGCTAGTTCCATTTCCGATAAAATTGTTAAGCCGTCGTGGACGTTTTCTTTCAATGACACGGTTGGCGAACGCACTTGGGACGCGGGCTATAAAGTTGCGGGCGTGATTATCAACGGGCGACCTGCAGAAGATTATGGTGGCGGTGTCTGTCAAGTTAGCTCTACGCTGTATAATGCAGTTTTGCTCGCCGGACTTACTCCGACCGAACGCACGCCGCATTTTTATCAATCGACTTACGTCGCGCCTGGCAGAGACGCCACAGTTGCCGACGGTTATCTTGATTTTAAATTCCGCAACGATTTTCCGCACAATGTTTATCTTATCGCTGAAGCTTATGGCTCAACTTTAAGCGTCTACGTTTTGGGCACGAAGGCGGATTTGGGCGGCGCGGATATTGCCATTGAGCGCGAAGGCTCGGATATGTCGCCGACAATTTATCGCGTTTGGTACAGCGGCAACGATGTTATCCGTAGCGAATTTTTGCACACGGACGTTTACGAGACACCCAAACCTAGACAAGATTAGAGGTGGTTAACTTGAGTAAAAAAGTAGCCGTAGCCATGAGCGGAGGTGTTGACAGCTCGTTGACTGCGGCACTTTTGTTAGAAAAAAACTTTGAAGTTTTCGGCGTGACGATGTTGCTTGATTCTGACGAGAAAAATATTTCCGACGCCAAAAAAGTTTGTGAGCACTTAGGGATAAATCATTACGTTGCGGATTTCAGAAAAATTTTCCGTGATAAAGTCGAGAATTATTTTGTTGAAGAATATCTGCGCGGGCGAACGCCTAATCCGTGTGTTCGTTGCAATCGGGAAATTAAATTCGGCGCGTTGTTTGACTTTGCAAATGATTTGGGCGCGGATTTTTTAGCAACGGGGCATTATGCGCGGATTATTTTCGAGGACGGGCGATTTAAATTAAAAAGAGCCGTCGACGCTAAAAAAGACCAGTCGTATGTTCTGTACAACTTGACGCCTGAAAAACTTTCTAAGATTATTTTGCCGCTCGGAGAATATTCTAAAGTTGAGACGCGCACGCTTGCCGAAAAATTAAATTTGCCCGTCGCCGATAAGCCTGACAGTCAAGAAATTTGTTTCGTGCCCAATGATGACTACAAAAATTTTATCGCAACTCGTGAACCCAACGCGCAGGCATTGCAAGCCGGAGAAATTGTTGACTCAAGCGGAAAAATTTTAGGCAGTCATAACGGCGTTGCGAATTACACAATCGGACAGCGCAAAGGTTTAGGGATTGCCGCGCCGCAACCGCTTTACGTTACGAAACTTGATGTTGCAAACAAAAAAATTGTCGTCGGCACGAACGATAAACTTTTTTCAAAAACTTTGACGGCGCACGATGTGCATTGGATTTATAAGCCGAGCTTGCCGAAAACTTTACAAGCTAAAATTCGTTACGGCTCAAAATTTTCAGAGTGTACAGTTGCAGAGGAAGAAAATTTTTTGCGCGTTGAATTCGCCGAGCCTCAACGGGCGATAACGCCTGGACAATCGATAGTTTTCTACGACGGCGAGGAAGTTTTAGGCGGCGCGATTATCGGTCGTTCAAATTTCCGCCATAACGTTCGTCGGTATTTTGTTGAAAGTTCGGTATCAAATCCCAATTACAGCGGTGAGTAGTCTTCATGACTTTAAAGGGCGCGTTGAAGAGGTGCAGATTTTTTGTCGACACTCCGTTGGTCATGTCTACGCAATAACTTTTCCCGTCGTCAAAGGTTATCGTGTTCCAGCCGTGTTTAATGGGCTTGCCGTTTTCTTTAATATGTCCGCCTATCCTGCTGACATTTAAGCCGCACATGCGACCGAGCATATAAAAAGCGTCCGAAAAGCCACTACAATTTGCTTTACCGTCGATTAAAGCACCAATCGCGGTAAAAAATCTTTTTGGCGAGTCGTCTTCATAGAACATATTTTTTTCTTCGTAGTAAGTTCCACGATTGCTTATCGTTTTGTAAATGTAAAGTTCTCTGTCTAAAGGCGCGGAATATTTATTTGCCTCGTTGACGATAGAGACTGCCACGTTGTAAAGTTGTAACTCGTCGGCGGTGAGTCCGTCTGTGGTGCCGCGCAGATAAGCATTGGCGACATGAGTGCCGGGATATTCATGAACTATATCGTACATAAAATGATTTGTTCCATATTCTCCGCTTAAATTGCCTACCGGAGCGGGCGCGATTTCATTAACAAATTCTTCATTCAAAGCTAGGATTTCTTTAATGCCGCGTTCTTTATCGTCACTGATTTGAACGTTTGTAAAAATAAAGTAGAAAAAATTATAACCTTGTCGGCGTCCATTTTCGATAAAGGCGGCAACTTCTGCTTTGCTGTTTAATTGTGGCGCAGAATTCCAATCGATTTTTATTTGCTCGTCTTGAGCGGCGACGATTTGCGAACTCAACACGATAAAACAGGCGATAATTACGGTAAAAAACTTTTTAAACATGCTCTCAACTCCTTACATTGATTTTTAATCATGATAACAAAAAAAATCCTCCGTGAACAGTTCGCAGAGGATAAATTTTTTATGTGGCGTAGAGTTTTCAGTTGGTTATGCCAGGGCGCGTCATTTTTTCGGGCGACATGTAAACTTTAAGCTGTTCTTCAGTCAAAATGCCTTTTTCCAAAATGATTTCGCGAATCGGGCGGCGCGTAGCGTAAGCTTCTTTGGCGAGCATGGAACATTGTTCGTAGCCCAGATGCGGCAACAGCGCAGTTACGACGCCAACAGAGCTATCGAGCCATTTTTGGCATTGTTCGCGGTTGGGTTCAAGTCCCGTCAAAAGTTTATCAACGAAAGTCCGCGAGGCATTAGCAAGATAATTCATCGAGGAGCAAAGATTGTAAGCCATAATCGGTTCCATGACGTTCAATTCAAATTGCCCGTTTTCGACGCCCAAAGTAACAGCTAAATCGTTGCCGATAACTTGATAGCACGCTTGATCCATGACTTCAGCGATAACGGGATTGACTTTGCCGGGCATAATCGACGAGCCGGGTTGACGTTTCGGCAAGAAAATTTCATTAAGCCCGCAACGAGGTCCCGACGCCATTAAGCGGAAGTCATTCGCCATTTTAATTAGCACGAGAGCAGTATTTTTCAGCGCGGAGCTAACATCAACAAAGCCGTCGGTGTTATTTGTCGCGTCGATAATATTTGTTGAAGTCTCAAAATTTTCGCCGGTAATTTCGCGCAATTTGCGGGCGACGATTTTAATATATTTCGGTTCGGCGTTCAGACCGGTGCCAACGGCGGTGCCGCCCATGTTAATCAAGCGGATACTGTCAATCGCCCACTCAATACGGCGAATACTGCGACGAACGGCGGAGGCGTAGGAGCCCATTTCTTGACCGAGCGTAATCGGAACGGCGTCTTGCAAGTGCGTGCGCCCCATTTTGAGAATATCTTTGTACTCTTCGGCTTTTTGCTCAAGGGCGGTTGCAAGATAATCAAGCGCAGAGGTTACGTTGTGGCTTTTGTAAGTCAAGCAAACTTTAATGGCGGTCGGCAAGCTGTCATTAGTCGATTGCGCCATATTCGCATGATTGTTGGGGGAAATTATATCGTAGCGACCTTTAGCCTCGCCGATAATCTCCAAAGCGCGGTTGCAGAGGACTTCGTTCATGTTCATGTTAATGGACGTGCCCGCGCCGCCTTGAATCGGGTCAACGGGAAACTGGTCGATAAATTCGCCGTCGATAATTTCTTCCGCCGCCTGAACGAGCGCATTACCGATTTTCCTATCGAGACGACCGGTTTCCATGTTGGCTTGAGCCGCCGCTTTCTTAACTTTTGCGAGGGCTTTGATAAAATCTTCGTCGAGCCTGCGACCGGTGATTGTAAAGTTCTCAATCGCCCGCATAGTTTGGACGCCGTAATACGCCTCGTCGGGAATTTCAAGTTCTCCTAAAAAATCGTGTTCCTTTCTCATGTTAGCACCTTCTATATAAATTTTTTTACTGCCTAAATTATAACGTTTGCAAGAGCCATACCGACTGCGACGCTAACAATACACGTAATCAAGCCGGGAATTTGGAAGCTGTGATTAAAAACGAATTTGCCGATTTGCGTCGTGCCTGTGCGGTCAAAAG
>CAMJKR010000151.1 GCA_946406415.1 uncultured Selenomonadales bacterium
AATGAGACTTAGGGATAGTGGTTAAAAAGTTTGGAAAGGGTTGAGGAGATTGTTATTTATTGAAGGGTTAGCTCCCATTCTATGGCTAATCGTCGCGCTTAGCGTACTGAAATTGCCGGCGTGGAAGGCGTGCCCAATCGCGCTGATTATCTCGTTTATCATAGCGTGGCAATGTTTCGATATGCCGCTTATGGACGCAACGACCGGTACATTGGAAGGCGCACTAATGGCGATATGGCCAATCTTGGGCGTTATTGTCTCGGCGATATTTGCGTATAACTTGACGGTACACACAGGCGGCATGGAAAAAATTAAAGACATGCTGTCTTCCGTATCAACCGATAAGCGCATGCTGATATTAATTATCGCGTGGGGCTTCGGTGCTTTCCTTGAGTGTATGTCGGGCTTTGGTACGGCGGTTGCAATCGGCGCGAGCATGTTGGTTACGATAGGTGTACCGCCCGTTAACGCCGTAATCGCTTGTCTAGTTTCCAATGCCGCAATGAGTTCATTTGGCTCGGTCGGATTGCCATTATCGACACTTGCTAAACTAACCAATTTTGACCCGTTGCAAATTGCCACATATACAACGTTGCAACTGGGTGCTATGGTTATACTTATGCCGTTTATAATGCTTGTTGCCTTTGGCGGTTTTAAGTGTTTGAGAGGAATGATTCCCGCTTGCTTAATCGGCGGATTAGGTTTCTGCATTCCTTCAGTAATTGGAGCCTCGACAATGGGCGCAGATTTAGCGGGTATCGGCGGCGCGGTCTTTGCTATGGCGGCTCTTGTCGTCTACGCTAAAAAATTCCCCATTAAAGACCCCGAATACGAAATTGACGACTACAACGAAAACTTTTCTATTACGACGGGTGAGGCAGTTCGCGCTTGGCTAGTCTTCTTGCTTATCTTTATCTTTTTGGTTATCTGCTCTATACCTGCCGTTTCTGCCGTATTGAAAACCGTAGTTACTAAAGTTATGATTTACACAGGACCAGACGCCGCGCCAACTTCTTTCCAGTGGATAACGACGCCGACAATCCTCTTTGTATCTGCAGTAATTGCCGGCTTAGTCAACGGTGCTACTTTCTCTGATATGGCAAACGTCTTGAACCGCACAGTTAAAACGCTGATTCCGACATTTATAACAATCATCACAATCATAGCTACGGCGCGTATTATGGGCTACAGCGGAATGACTATGGCGATTGCCACCACGACTGTTGCCGCGACTGGTACATTTTATCCATTTATCGCGCCTGTTATCGGCTCAATCGGCGCGTTTATCACAGGCTCGGCAACTTCAAGCTGTGTTCTTTTAAGCAAGTTGCAAGTTGACTCGGCTGTAGCAATCGGTCTTAGTGAAACTGCTCAAGCGTGGATAGCGGCGGCAAATGCTTCCGGCTCTTGTGTCGGCAAAGTCATTTCTCCGCAATCAATCGCAATCGGCGCGGCGGCAGTCGGTGCGTTCGGCGTCGAGTCTCAAATTATGAAGTTCGCCGTCAAAGTTTATATTCCGTTTATCTTGATTATGGGTTGTGTAGTTTATTTCGGGCAAGCAATGTTGTAAAAACTTTCGACAAAAAAAATTTCCCCTGCGAAGTTTGCGGGGGATTTTTTTATCGTGTAATTTTTGCTCTAAGCTGACCGCAGGCGGCATTAACATCTGCGCCCATTTCCTTGCGAATCGTCGCGCTAATTCCGTGCGTGTTCAGGAAGTGGAAAAATTTTTTAACGGCGTGATTCGTCGGCGGGCTGAAACTTCGTTCGTTAACGGGATTGAACGGAATCAAATTTACATTGGCGAGTTGCCCGCTTAAAATTTTTGCGAGGCGTCGGGCGTGTTCTTCCGTATCGTTTACGCCGCCAATCAAAATATATTCGTAGGTGACACGCCGCCCAGTTGATTGTGCATAATCATTGCCAGCCGCGAGCAAACTTTTTAAATCGAACGCAGAATTAATCGGCATAAGCGCGGAACGCAATTTATCGTCGGAGGCGTGCAACGAAATCGATAGCGTGACGGGAATTTTTTCGTCGCGTAATTTTTTTATCGCAGGGACAATACCGCATGTCGAGATTGTAATTTTCCTATAGCTCATGCCTAAGCAATAATCCTCGTGCAAAAGTCGCAACATTTTAATCAGCTCGTCATAATTCATAAGTGGTTCGCCCGTGCCCATTATAACAATCGAATCAACCGCCTTGCCGAGAATTTCATTGGCAAAAAAAATTTCGCCGAGCATTTCCGCCGCCGTCAAATTTCTCTCCAAACCTTTAAGTGTCGACGCGCAAAACTTGCAACCCATTTGACAACCAACTTGGCTTGAAATGCAAACGCTGTTGCCGTAGTCATGACGCATTAAAACAACTTCAATCGCCGCGCCGTCAGCTAAACCTAATAAAAATTTTGTCGTCAAGCCGTCTTTAGAATCCACGCGCTTTAAAAGTTCAGCGATTTTTATTTCATAACGCTCCGCCAATTCCCCGCGCAGATTTTTAGGTAAATCATTCATCGCGTCGAAATTTTTCATGCCGTGCTTGTAAATGTGAGCGGCGATTTGTTTTGCTCTGAATTTCGGCAACGGCGCAAGTTCCGTTTGCAATTCTGCCAATGTCAATCCGAATATATTTTTCAATCGACCAGCCTCCGTTTTTAAAAAGATTATCACATTACCGGCGACGAAAAGCAAGCCGCTCTGTACAGGAAAAAAATTTTTTGTGTCGAAGGTTAGCGGCGTGATAAATGATTAGGAGGAAAAAATTTTGGAAACTTTTGAAATGGAACTCGGCGGCAGAAAATTAATCGTCGAGCACGGCAAAATGGCTAAGCAGGCTAACGGCGCAGTTCTTGTACGCTACGGCGACACGGCGGTTTTAGTTGCGGCAACAATGTCTGCTGAACCTCGCGAAGGCGTCGACTTTTTCCCGTTGACTGTCGATTACGAGGAAAAAATGTATTCAGCGGGCAAAATTCCTGGCGGCTTTATCAAGCGCGAAGGTCGCCCGCAAACTAGCGCAATCCTTAAAAGCCGACTGATTGACAGACCGATTAGACCGCTTTTCCCCGACGGCTTTAGAAATGACGTACAGATTATCGCAACTGTCATTTGCTTTGACGAGGACAACGCCCCCGAAATTGCCGGCATGATTGGCGCGAGTTGTGCGCTTTGTGTTAGCGATATTCCCTTTGCCGGACCGATTGCGGGCGTGCACGTCGGGCGCGTCGACGGCGAATTTGTTATCAATCCGACTAAAGAACAACTCGACGTTTCGGAAATGGATTTAATCGTCGCAGGCTCAAAAGATGCCGTTATGATGGTTGAGGCGGGCGTTAAGGAATTGCCGGAAGAAATTGTTTTGGAAGCGATTTTGTTTGGGCACGAGGAAATTAAAAAGATTGTCGCGTTCCAAGAGGAAATAACAGCCGCCGTTGGTAAAGAGAAAAAAGAAGTTACGCTCTTTCAACCCGACGAGGAAATTGACGCGGCAGTTAGAGAATTGGCGACGGCTAAAATTGATGAGGTCGTTCGCAACCCCGATAAACTTGCCCGCGAGGCGGCACTCGACGAAGTTAAAGCGGAGGTCGTCGAAACTCTTTTAGAAAAATTTCCCGTCGAAGATTATCCCAACGTTGAGAAAGACATTGGCGCGGTATTTTATAAAGTGGAAAAAGAAGTCGTGCGCAAAATGATAACGCATGAAAAAATTCGTCCGGACGGTCGCGAGCTTGAGGAAGTTCGCCCAATTACTTGCGAGGTTGGACTTTTCGCGAGGACGCACGGCTCCGGACTTTTCACACGCGGGCAGACGCAAGTTTTGACGATTACAACTTTGGGCGCGATTGGCGACGAACAGATTATCGACGGGCTTGAGCCGGAATATACTAAACATTACATACACCACTATAATTTTCCAGGTTACAGCGTCGGCGAGGCACGTCCTGCGCGCAGTCCCGGTCGTCGCGAAATTGGTCACGGCGCATTGGCGGAACGCGCTTTAGTTCCCGTCATTCCCTCTATTGAAGATTTTCCTTATACGATTCGGCTTGTCTCTGAAGTTTTGGAGAGCAACGGTTCAAGTTCAATGGGCAGTGTTTGCGGCAGTACGTTAAGCCTTATGCAAGCAGGCGTTCCGATTAAACGTCCTGTAAGCGGCGTGGCAATGGGTTTGGTTAAGGACGGCGACGCCCATACAATTTTAACGGATATTCAAGGCATGGAAGACGCGCTCGGCGATATGGATTTCAAAGTTGCCGGCACAACCGAAGGCGTCACGGCAATTCAAATGGATATTAAAGTCGCGGGGATTTCGCGTGAAATTTTAAGTGACGCATTGGCGCAAGCTAAGCGCGGCAGAAGTTTTATTTTGGGCAAAATGCTTGAGGTTATCAGCGAACCTGCGCCCGATTTGTCGCCGTATGCACCGCGAGTTCGCACGCTTAAAATTGCCGTTGATAAAATTCGCGAGGTTATCGGCACGGGCGGCAAAATTATCAACAGAATTATCGAGGAAACGGGCGTTGACATTGACATTAACGACGACGGGCAAGTTTTCGTTACAAGCCGCAACGTCGAGGGCATTGACCGCGCTGTTGAGATTATCGAACAAATTGTTCGCGACGTGACGATTGGTGAAGTCTACGAAGGACCTGTTACGCGAATTATGCCGACGGGCGCATTTGTTGAAATTGCGTTTGGCAAAGAGGCTATGTGTCACATTTCCCAACTTTCCGATAAACGAATTCCGACGGTTGAAGACGCCGTTAAAGTTGGCGACATGCTCAAAGTTAAAATCACCGAGATTGACGAGAAGGGCAGAATTAACGCCAGCCACCGCGCCTTACTTGAGGGCGATTCGCCTAAGCCGAAAACTTTTGACCGCCCGCGCAGTGACGACCGTCAACAGAGGAATTTCGACAGACCGCGAAGCAATGACCGTTCGCCGCGCAATGACGACCGTCAATTTAGAGGTTCTGACCGCCCGCGCAATAGCAATCAGCAATCAAGAAGCAACGACCGCCCGCCGAGACGCAGTGAATCACGGACGATTAAAGATTTTAAGGACTTGAAAAATTCCCGTGACGGACGCCGCAGACGCGACAGATAAAGGAGCGATTGAAATGGCAACGATTGACAGATTCAAAGATGCAGTTGACGCAGGTACAATTATCGACGCGAACGATTTGGAAGTTCCGCTTTCCGCGCAGATGAAATACGATTACCTCGCGGCGATTCACACTATGGAACAGCTCGACAAACTTGCGCGGGAGATTGAAAATCGCAAACGTTCCCGCACGAATTTAAAAGATGAACTCTTCAAAAGTTGCAAGCAAGCACTCAAGAAATTAGCTGACGACGATAACGCCCTTACACTTAAAAAAATCGACGACGCGATTAGGACGCTTAAAGATTGCCGCCGCGAAATTATGAAGATTGACAGCGCGGCTAAGGAAAGCGAAAAAATTGCCAAGCTCATTAAAGACGGAGTTTCTGCGGGGAGTTGAGGAAATTTGTTTAGAGAAATGCGGCGCAATAAACAGATTTTGTCGCGGGAAGTGGCGGAAAAAATTCTGCGCGAGGGCGAATTCGGAGTATTGGCTCTTTCCGGCGACAACGGTTATAGCTACGCTGTTCCGATTAATTACGCTGTCGAAGGCAACAAAATTTATTTCCACAGCGCGAAAATCGGACATAAAATCGACGCAATTAAACGCAACGATAAAGTTTCGTTTTGCGTCGTCGACCGCCATGAAGTTATTGCCGAAGAGTTCACGACGTATTTTAGTAGTGTGATTGCCTTTGGGCGTATAAAAATTGTCGAGGACGATAACGACCCCGATAAATTGCGCGGGCTTGAACTTCTTGCCGATAAATATTCGTCGACGGCAAGCGCGGAACGTCGCAAAAAAGAATTGTCCCGATTGAGCGCGTTGTTTGTTCCCGTCATGACGATTGAACATTTGACGGGCAAGGCGGCGCGTGAACTTGTCAAGAGAGGTGATTTCAATGCATGAATTGGAATTAAAATACGGGTGCAATCCCAATCAGAAGCCG
>CAMJKR010000152.1 GCA_946406415.1 uncultured Selenomonadales bacterium
ATTGGGTAGACTATACCAAGCTTACAGTAAATGGAAAAGTTATATTTGATAAACTAACTCCTGCTTGGCACACCAAACCTTATATTCATAGAATGGACGTAAAAGCCGGCGATGAACTCGTTATACAAGTCGAATGGCTCCCGCACAGAAGCGACACTTAAATGTAAAATGAGCACAAAAAAATCCCTCTGCGAGTTGCAGGGGGATAATTTTTATTTCTTTTTTCTGAAGTAAAGCCACGCAATAATTACGATGCTGATGACGATAAACGCCGCGCTGAACTTGTGTCCAATTTCGAGGAGATATTCCCAGTTGTCGCCGAGCAAAAGTCCCGCGTACAAAATTAACGCAGTCCAAGGCAACGAGCCTGCGAAAGTGTAAAATAAAAATTGTTTGAAGTTAACGCGGGCAAAACCTGCTGGCAACGATATAAATGTTCGGATAACCGGAAGCATACGGCTAAAGAAAACTGCGCGAATACCGTATTTATCAAACCATTTTTGCGCGAGGTCGACGTGAGACTTTTTAATAAAGAAATATTTGCCGTATTTGTCGACGAATTTTCTGCCGCCCGTCGCGCCCACGACGTATGCAAAGATTGAACCTGCCATGCCGCCAATCATGCCCGCCGTCATTGCGCCCGTAAAAGTCATTTTCTCCGCGCTGACCAGATAACCCGCGAATCCCAAAATTAATTCGCTCGGCACGGGTATACACGCATTTTCCATTGCCATTAGAATTGCAACGGCAAAATAACCCCACGAGTCGATAAAAGTTAGAAAAGCTTGCGAAATTTGCTCCATATATCAGAAGTCCTTAAATTTTTCTCCGTAGCCATAGTGTTCGATAACATAATCCAAATCCTTATCGCCGCGCCCGCTTAAATTTACGAGAATCGAGCCTTTGCCCATTTTTTTTGCGAGTTTCATAGCATAGGCGACGGCGTGCGAACTTTCAAGCGCGGGGATAATTCCCTCGTAGCGGCTGAGCTTGAAAAATGCGTCGATAGCCTCCAAGTCGGTTGCCGTTTCGTATTTGACGCGCCCGATTTCGCGCAGGAAAGCATGTTCGGGACCGACGGAAGGATAATCGAGACCGCTGGCGATTGAGTAAACGGGAGCGGGTTCACCGTCCGAATCTTTAAGCATAATTGAGTTAAAGCCGTGCATGACGCCTTCCGCGCCATAAGTCATAGAGGCGGCATGTTCACCGAGTTTTTCGCCGCGTCCGAGAGGCTCCACGCCAACAATTTCAACGGGGTCATTGATAAACGGCAGGAAGAATCCAATCGAATTCGAGCCGCCACCAACACAAGCCGTAACAACGTCGGGAAGCAAGCCTGTCATGTCTTTGAACTGTTCGCGAGCCTCTTCGCCGACGACGTATTGAAAATCACGAACCATCATTGGGAACGGGTGCGGACCTACGACCGAGCCAATGCAGTAAATTGTTTCTTTGTAATTCTGCAGATAATCTTCAAAGGCGGCGTCGACAGCCTCTTTTAAAGTTTTCGCGCCCTTATCAACAGAAACGACTTGTGCGCCGAGAATTTTCATGCGGGCAACGTTTGGAGCCTGTTTTTTAATGTCGACTTCGCCCATGTAAATTGTACATTCCAAACCGAAAAATGCCGCGGCAGTCGCTAAAGCCACGCCGTGTTGACCTGCGCCGGTTTCAGCGATAATTCTTTTCTTGCCCATGAACTTAGCCAAAAGCCCTTCGCCCATGCAATGATTGAGCTTGTGCGCACCGGAGTGATTCAAATCCTCGCGCTTGAGGTAAATTTGGCAGTTGCCGAGCTTGCGGCTGAGATTTTCGCAGTGGTAAACGGGCGTCGGACGTCCTTGAAATTCGCGACGAATTCTTCTAAGCTCGTTAATGAACTGCGACGAATGGCAAATCGTAAGATAAGCCTGCGTAATTTCTTCCATAGCGGGGACGAGTTGCGGGGGAAGATATGCGCCGCCAAATTTGCCGAAGTAACCATCTTCCGACGGATATTTTTTAAGATAAGTTGAGTAATCCATTTTTAAACCTCCAAAAAATATTTCGCGTGCGATTGAGTTAAAAAACTGTCACGGGTGCCTAAGCACCCCACGTCGAATATTTTTTAGAGTAGGTTGCGTACTGCATAAATAAACCTCCTAAAACAAAATGCCTTGCGTAATTCGCCACATATACCCAAAAATCCTTTTTAGCCCCGCGATAATAATGAGCGGTCGCACAGAAAGGATAATGAACTGCTGTATACCTAAGCCCAAATTTACTTGACAAGGAAACTTTGCAAGTTATAATTGAAACAAAGTTAGATAGAAAGGACGTTGCCATTATGGAAGTCGGCGAAGTTGTTGAAAAAAGTTTCCTGCGCCCGATTGACAACACGTCGGTAGTGCAACAAGTTATAGACCGTTTGACTTATGCAATGATTTACAAAGAATTGCGTCCCGGTGACAAGTTGCCGACGGAAATGGAATTGGCAGCAAGTTTTGGCGTCGGACGCAACTCAATTCGTGAAGCAATAAAAATTTTAGTATCGTTCGGTGTACTCGATATTCGCCGCCCTGAAGGAACTTTCGTAGCAAATGGCTTTTCAGATAAAATGATTAACCCGTTGCTGTATGGAATAATTTTAGACCAATCTGATTCAATCGACTCGCTAAAAGAGTTGCGCGAATGGGTAGACTTCGGAATTTTGGAATTGGCAATGGAGAAAGCAGAGCCTGAAGATTTATTTCAGCTGGAGGAACAACTTCAAAATTTATTGACGGAAATTGACGGCGGCGACGCGGAAAAAATTTTCGTTGCTGATGATAATTTTCATGAGGAAATTTCAACTGCCGCGCATAATTCACTGCTCGGACAAATTGCTAAACTCGTTAGAACTTTAACCAGTGAAATGCGCATGAATACTATCAGCAACATGATTAAGCTTAATAAAAGTCGTGAATTAAAAAGAGCACACGAAGATTTATTTAACATTATCGCGCATAAAAATGACGATTCGGCGCGTCAACTGCTCGTCGAAGGTTATTTTTATCGTTACAATGTTTTGCGCAAATAATTTAGCCTCCCGCGTAGGGGGGTTTTTTAATAAATCTAGGAGGTTTTGATATGCTGAAAAAATTTTTGACTGCCGCGTTATGTTTTGGGATTATCGGCGTGCCGCTTGCGACAAATGCGGCTCCTCCCGTCTTTAATCCGATGAATGAACCGAGCCTTAAAGTTCAACCGGAAGATTTGGAACTTACTAAGGATTGGGATAAAGTTTTTCCGCGCAGTTACAAGATTAATCATAAAAAAATTACGTTCGTAAATCGCTACGGGATAACGCTTGCCGCCGACCTTTACGAGCCGCGAAATTATTCGGGTAAGCTTCCCGCGATTGCCGTTGCAGGACCTTTTGGCGCGGTTAAAGAGCAAAGTTCAGGGCTTTATGCTCAAACTTTAGCTGAACGCGGATTTTTAACGATTGCCTTTGACCCGTCGTTTACCGGTGAAAGCGGAGGATTGCCTCGTTTCGTCGCCTCACCCGACATTAACACGGAAGATTTCTGCGCGGCGGTTGATTACCTTAGCACGCAACCGAATATCGACGCTAATCGAATCGGCATAATCGGCATTTGCGGTTGGGGCGGCTTTGCACTAAATGCGGCGGCGATTGATACGCGAATTAAAGCGACTGTTACAACTACAATGTACGATATGAGCCGTGTTACAGCTAATGGTTACTTCGATTATCAAAAAGACGCAACGACTATTGCTAAAGAACGGCAAGCCAATCGCGAAAAACTCAACGCGCAACGCACTGACGACTACAGAGCCGGAACTTATGCGCGGGCGGGCGGCGTTCCCGATGACGTTTCTCAAATGCCGCAGTTCGTTAAGGATTATTACACTTACTACAAAACCAAACGCGGCTATCATAAGCGTTCGCTGAATTCTCATGCCGGTTGGAACTCGACAAGCGCACTGTCTTTTATGAATATGCCGCTTCTGTGCTATTCTTCCGAAATTCAGACGCCCGTTTTAATTATTCACGGCGAAAAGGCTCACTCAAGATATTTTTCCGAAGACGCCTTTAAAAAGTTGACCGGCAACAACAAAGAGCTGATCGAAATGACGCTGCAAAACTCCGCCTGGTCCACCGTCCGGGATGACTTCGCCACCATCGACAACGTGCTGATTGACGGGCTGACGGTGATCAATACGGCGGATGGCACATTGACCTCTATGACAACACTAAAGCCATTCCGTTTGACAAGATAGAAAGATTTTTTAAAGATAATTTGAAATAAGCGGCAGGAAATTTTTATTCTGGCGGCGAAGTTTTGAGTAAATTTTTCTACAGCTTGAAAGGAGCATGTTAAATGATTGGTGTAAGAAATGTTGTTGCCATAGTTTGCGGCGGAGGTCCCGCGCCTGGCATTAACGCAGTTATCAATGCTGTTACGAATACTGCTAATCGTCACGGCTGGGACGTTTTGGGCATGTATGACGGCTTTTCACATCTCGGACGCGGCGAAAAAAGTTATATTCGTCTCGACGCGGCGGCTGTTAACAGAATTCACTTAACCGGCGGTTGTATCTTGCGTATGTCGCGTTTCAATCCGACTAAAAAAGAATCCGACTTGCGCACGGTTGTTGATACGTTGACTGAACTTGGCGTTGGCTACCTCGTAACCATTGGCGGCGATGATACTGCATTCAGTTCGTCGGCTGTCAGCGAATACGCTCGCAAACTCGGCAGAACGATTAATGTTGTCCACGTTCCCAAAACTATTGATAACGACCTGCCGCTCCCCGAAGGTATTCCGACGTTCGGTTTTGAAACGGCTCGCGCATTTGGCACGACGGAAATTCAAAACTTAATGGAAGATGCGCACACCTCGAACAATCGCTGGTATTTTACAATCGCTATGGGCAGGACGGCTGGTCATCTCGCGTTGGGCATGGGGCGCAGTGCCGGCGCGGCTCTCACAATTATTCCGGAAGAATTCCCGCAGGAAAAAATTCGTCTTCAACAAATCGTTGACATTATCACTGGCTCAATCGTCAAACGCTATCTTATCGGCAAAAATTACGGCGTGGCTGTCGTTGCTGAAGGCGTTATCGAAAAAATCGCTGATGAAGATTTTGCCGCGCTTGGCAACGTCCAACTCGACGAGCACGGACATATTCGCTACGCTGAATTGGACTTCGGCGAAATTCTTAAACAAAAAGTTTTGGCTGAACTCAAACGCATTGGCATTAAAATTTCTATCGTCGACAAGGAAATTGGCTACGAACTTCGTTGCACGGCTCCGATTGCTTACGACATCGACTACGCTCGCAATCTCGGCTACGAGGCTATGCAATTCCTTATGCGCGGCGAAAGTGGAGCTTTAATCACCATTCAAGACAATAAAGCCGTGCCGCTTCGCTTTGAAGACATTCGCGACCCCGAAACCGGCAAAACTTACGTCCGCAAAGTTAATATCAACTCCGTGCACTACAGAATAGCTCGCGGCTTCATGACTCGTTTGGAGAAGGGCGACCTCGACGATGCCGGAGTTGCCAACGCCTTCCGCATGAGTCCCGAAGAGTTCAAAAATCGCTACATGTATCTCTTCGATGACGAGCCTACTATCGACAACGCATAAAATCATCTCATATAAAATTTTCTTCCCCGTCAATTTGGCGGGGCTTTTTTTTGCCGCTTCACTCGCTGAGTTTTTTAGGTAATGTGTTGAATATTTTTTGAGTAAAACTATTGCTTGTAAAAAAACTATGATATAAAATTGCCCAAAGAAATTTGAGATGAGGTGGAGAACTTTGGGAATCACGATGATTGCATTGAGCTTGGTGTTACTGATATTTTTCGCGTATCGTGGCTACTCGATAATTTTTATTGCGCCGTTGTTTGCAGTCGTGGCGAGTATCGGTAGCGGACATGATCCAATGCCGGTTTTCAGCGAAATTTACATGACAAAGGCGGCGGAGTACGTCAAGACTTATTATC
>CAMJKR010000153.1 GCA_946406415.1 uncultured Selenomonadales bacterium
ATTGCTTGAAGAAATTTTTCTGCTAAAATATCAACAATAATAAAGGATAAATTTTACAAGGAGGAGTTCATATGGCTATGATGATTGGCAATAATAACAGCAACTCGGATGCATTTCGCTCGTTGTCGTTCCTTAATCAAAACAGAATAGCTAACCAGAGAAACATTCAAAGTAACAGCCGATTCGACGCATTTAACTCACTGTCGTTAATCAATCAGAACAGAATAACTGCTCAAAGAGAACTGCAAAGAACAGCGACAACTCGTCTGGACGATAATGACGCAATCGACAACGTTTCAGCTTACAGTATCGAAGAGAGTCTGCGCATTCGTACACAAGTGCTCGGTCAAGTTAATAAAAATATCCAAGATGATACTGCCCTCCTCAAAACCGCACAAAGTCGCGGCGTCGCAATCGTTGACTCTATTAAGGAAATTCAAAAGCTCGCGATTAGTGCTACTGATGAAGCCCTTACAGATGACGACCGCCGGGTAATTCAAAAGGATATTAATCGGCTCGTCGAACAAATAGTTTCAGATTCGCAGATTACTTTTAACGGCAGAAAACTGATTGACGGCTCGGCTACGACGGGCAATCCTGCAACCGCTACTGTACTTAGCAATAATTCGTTGTACAAAGACACAACCGCAGATACCGCGCTGACAGACTTGAAAAATACTAGCGGCGCAAATCTCGGAATTGACGCTAGCGACCGTATCACTGCCTCTTACGTCAAGGACGGCAATATTTACACAACTAATTTTTCCGTCGGCAATAACACGCTTGAGGATATTTTTGTAAACCTCAACAAGATAAACGGCATGACGTTGACGGAGGCGACCTTTGTTGGTGGCGGACGCGGAATATTGGTTGAACCCGTTGAGCCGATTAAACCGGAAGAACCTGTAAGACCAACTGAACCAATTAAACCGACCGCTCCAGACAAACCGACTATCGAAAGACCTAACGAAGTTGCCGAACCTGTTGCTGTCGTTGAACCTGCAGAAGTTTCTATGCCCATTATCGTTCCGTCCGAAGTTGAAATTGTCGAACCGACTCAACCAGATATTATTAAACCCGACATAAAGGACTTTGATAATGCCGACGATCACGAAGCGGCTATGACGGATTACAACACGGCTATGGAAAATTATGCGGCTCAAATGGAACAATACGAGCTTGACAAAGCGGCTTATGAGGCAATTCAAGCTGAGGCACGTCAAGCTGGAGCCGAGACTATTCAAAAGCCAACTGACGAAACCTACCCGCAATATCAATCGGATCTGGACGATTACAATGAAGCCGTTGACAATTTTAAAAATTACGTTCAGTATCGCAAGGACAAAGAAACTTACGACCAGTATCAAACAGACTTGGCGACTTACAATCAATACCTTACTGATAAAGCGGCATATGACCAGGCATGGGCGGATTACAACGCGGCTGATGCGCAATACCAGGTAGACATTGCCGATTACGAAAACAACCTTTATCCGCAATACTTGAGAGACACGGAAAAATACGAAAACGAACTTTATCCGCAATACCTTGATGATATGGCAAATTACCGCGTGGAATATGCGCAATACCAAAAAGACATGGCGAATTATCGTTTGATGACGGCTGATATTGTTCAATCCGATGATAACGGCTTGAGTGTGACGGCGCGTAAACCGGGACTTGATGAACAAATTTCAGGCGTTTCAATCAACGTCACTGACAGTTCCGGCAACGCCAAATCTGCTGCAAATGCCGCGCTGAATAACTTCAGGACAACAACTTATGCGGCGAACGCACGCGATGATAACTCCGTTTACTTCCAAATCGGAGAAACGATTAACGAAGTATTAAATTTCGGCTTTAACGATATGCGGGCGGAAGCTTTCGGACTTAAGGGCGCGAACGGTAACATAATCAGCATTTCGACAAAAGAGGACGCCGACGCCGCCTTAGCTACCATAAACAACGCATTGAGCAGAGCTACCGAACAGGTGCAAACTATTGGCTATTCTGAAAAGAAACTCGGCTACATTGCAGACGCTTTGTCCAATGAGATTAGCAATATCCAAGAACCGGATTTAATGGTACGCAACGCAGATAGGGCGAGAACATTAACGCTGTATACGTTAGACTTTTTCCAAAGAGACAGGATGGAATCAATGTTGGCAATAGCAAATCAGCATTCAAGCGCGGTGCTCGGTTTGCTCAGATGAAATTTTGAATTCTTTTTAATGAGTTTCGCAAATCGCGAGGCTCTTTTTTGTCTACGGAAATTTTCTGCGCTTGTGAAAAGTCGTTTTGTTTTGTATAATTCAAGCGGGGTGATTTTATGGAACTGGCAACAATCTTTTTAATCTGGCTGGCGATTACAGTTATCGATAATCTTGCTAAACGCAAAAGAAGACGGCTCCCGCCGCCGCAAAATGATTCGCCCGATTTTAATATTCCGACGCTACCGAACGATCCAAATTTTCCAGGCGAAGAGATTCCAATTTTTATAGAAAATCCTCTACAAGTGGAAGTTCAACCAAAAAAAAATCCGCCGCGCCCGAAAAAAGTTTCTGTGCAAGAAGTTCACGAGGCGGAGGAAACTAACGAACTCGACTTGAACTTAACGCCGTCAAATATCATGAACGCCTTTATCCTAAGCGACATTTTAGATAAGCCAAAGGCTTTGCGTCGCAGATAAAATTATCAACCGCTTGCAATAAGTTGTAAAGCGGTTTTTTTTATGGTATATTGCATTGAATCACTTTAGGAGGCGAAAAATTTAAATGGCAATTTTAAAACTTAAACCAGCCTGCAAAGATTATATTTGGGGCGGACGACGACTCATTGAGGAATTTGGCATTAACTATGATAAAAAAATTTTGGCGGAAGCGTGGATGTTGTCCTGTCACCCCGACGGCATGTCCACACTTGAGAACGGCGAAAATCTTGCTGATTATATTAAAAATCACGGCACGGAAATTTTAGGCACTAATTGTAAAAACTTCCGCGACTTCCCGATTATCATAAAATTTATTGACGCAAGAGAAAATCTTTCTGTGCAAGTTCACCCGCCCGACGATTACGCCTTAGCTAATGAAGGGCAACACGGTAAATGCGAAATGTGGTACGTCCTCGACGCTGACAAGAGTTCTGTGATTTGGTGCGGCTTTAAGAAAAAAATTTCCCGAACAGAATTCGTTGCCCGAATAAAAAATAATTCGCTCGTCGAAGTTCTTAACGCTGTACCTGCGCGGCGTGGCGACGTGATTTTTATTCCGGCGGGAACAATTCACGCAATCGGCAAAGGCGTCTTAGTTGCCGAAGTTCAGCAGAATTCTAACGTAAGCTACCGCATTTACGACTACGGCAGAAATCGCCCGCTCCATATCGACAAGACCCTTGACGTGATAAATTTAAATCCTGCGATTTTGCGCGGCGAAGGTTATCCGCACCTTGTCGCCTGTGATTATTTTGTTGTCGACAAGCTAACACTCGACGGGAAAATTTTATCGGAGGCTAGCGGCGTCGTTGATGAAAAAACTTTTTTAAGCGTACTAATTCTGGGCGGCGAAGGGAAAATTTCTTGCGACGGCGAAGAACTTTTTTATCGTAAAGGCGACTCGTTCTTTTTGACGGCTGGCGCGGGCGCGTGGAAAATTTGCGGCTCTTGCGACGCGCTCTTAACGACAATTCCCTAATCATGCGAAAAATTTTTGACGCGTATCAACTCGTCGGCTGTTATTCAAATTTTTTCGACCGCATGATGACTAATGCAGATTTACTTGCACGGCTCGCAATGAAAATTTTTTGGGGACTCGACGCGGCGGCTTATAAAAAATTTTTAGCACAGGCGTTCGCGGGTATACCGAAAAATTTCAGCGGACGATTGCTTGAAGTTCCTGTTGGTACGGGCGTTTTGTCATTACCGATTTATCAAAAGCTAGACGCGGAAATTTTTTGCGTTGACTATTCGGACAAAATGTTAGACGCGGCAAAAGTTCGGGCAAGTCAAATGAATCTGCGCGGCGTGAAATTTTTGCAGGGCGACGTAGTAAAGTTGCCGTTCGCGGATAATTTTTTCGACGCGATTTTATCAATTAACGGCTTCCACGTATTTTCCGATAAAAATTCGGCTTGGGCGGAAACTTATCGCGTTTTGAGGAACGGCGGCACTTTTAGCGGTTGCATGTACGTTAAGGGCGAAAATCGGCGGACGGATTTTTTTGTAGAAAATTTTTGTGACCGTCAAGGATTTTTTTCGCCGCCTCATGAAACGCTTGCTAGCTTGCAAAAAAAATTAAGCAAACGATACGCCCGCGCAGAATTTACCAACGTTAAATCTTTTGCGGGCTTCGTCTGCACTAAATAGAAAGGCAATCATGAAAAAATTTTACAGTTTAATCGGCTTGATTCGCGACATCATTGTTAACCGAAAACTTTTATGGCAAATGACACGGCGCGACTTCAAACAGCGATATGTCAGCTCCTATCTGGGAATTTTATGGGCGTTCATTCAGCCGGCGATAACGGTTTTAATTTTCTGGTTTGTCTTTCAAGTCGGCTTTAAATCCGTACCAATGAATAACGTCCCGTTTATCCTGTGGCTTGTATGCGGAATGTTCCCTTGGTTTTTCCTAAACGAGAGCATACAGAGCGCGACGAATTCGGTTATCGAAAGTTCATTCCTCGTTAAAAAAATTGTCTTTCGCGTGGAACTTTTGCCGATTGTAAAAATTGTTTCCGCACTGGTTGTACACATTTTTTTTATCGTCGTGCTTTTCGCCATGTTCGCGGCTTATGGCTATTTGCCGACGATTTACAATTTGCAAATAATTTACTATTGCTTCGCGATGATTTGCCTATCGTTGGGAATTAGTTGGCTGACGAGTTCGCTAACAGTTTTTATGCGCGATGTCGGGCAGTTGGTTGCGATGATTTTGCAATTTGGTTTTTGGGGCACACCGATTTTCTGGAACTTAAAAATGATTCCCGAACAGTTCCAATTAATTTTAAAGTTAAATCCCGCGTATTACGTCGTCGAGGGTTATCGGCAAAGTTTTATCTATCACGAGTGGTTTTGGGAGCATTTGCATTTGACGGCGTATTATTGGGCTTTGACGGCGGCGGTTATGTTTATCGGCGCGTGGTGTTTTAAAAAGTTGAGACCACATTTTGCCGACGTGCTTTAAACAAAAAAAAATTAGCCGCAAACGCGGCAAGGGCAAAAAATTCAGATTAAATTTCTTCCAAATCTTCGGGGTGCTTTTTGATATAATCGCGATACTTATTGTACTCGTCCTCAAAAGATTTATCCTCGGCGGCGGCGAGCTGGAAAGACATCATTGCAACCGCCATGATTCGGGCAATCTCGTGCGCCTCAAAAGTTTCAACCAAGCGTGAAATAGTACGAGCCGTTTCGTCGAGCAGTTCTTGATCATCAGCGGCAAAACGGTTCAAAAGGAGCATATCGAACATTTGCTGTTCCAATGCCGACCAGCCGAGTGCGACGCCTGCATTGGAATGCGGAATTCGATCGTGGACGTTAAAGCCTGTCTCATCTACCTCAATTTCCGGAATATAAACTTCGTCTTCGTCTTCAAAACGCGGTCTGAGCATATGAACTCCCCCTGAAAAAATTATTGAAAAATATACCGGATATATTGTACTATAATAGGCGTCAAAATGTAAAGTAAAGCGGGGGTCACTCATGCAAAAAATTTTATTGGGAATCGGAATAGGATTGATTCTCTTGGGAATTTTCGGCGCAAGCTACACGTGGCATTATGATCACCGCGAGGTTGATACGCTGGACAAATACGCGGCGACGGATTTTCAAGTTGGACGCGACGTTGACGGGAATTGGGAAAGCGCGACGCTAAGCCTGTGGGATTATCGCTACGACAAAGCGCAACTCCTAAACAAAGCAATAGTTTTTACGGACGGTGCGCCGTGGGAAGTTGAAGCCATTACTAAACAAAC
>CAMJKR010000154.1 GCA_946406415.1 uncultured Selenomonadales bacterium
GGGGAACAAATTGACGATATCCACTTGCTCGGACTCTGAACTGCTCAACGCACATTTTATTTTCTCAGCTTCCGTGTACAGTTTTTGCAACGTCTTAGCATATTCATTTGCGTTTAAGCCGGATTTTTCTTTAGTGGACAAGTCAACGCCGATTGTCTTGCGCAACTCGCTCATCATCAAGTTAACAACAGCTTTGTCAAAATTGTCGCCGCCTAAGGAACGATTGCCGCCCTTCATCAAAGTTTTGTAAAAATTTTTCCCGCGTGATTCCAGCAAAGCTACATCGAAAGTTCCGCCGCCCAAATCCACGACGTAAATTTTTTCCTGCGGCTGCGTGTTCTCGAAGGCATAAGCCATCGCCGCCGCAACCGGCTCTTCCAAAATTTGTTTTACTTTGAAGCCTGCCATTTCGCCGGCTTTTTTTGTTTCTTCGTTCTGAACAAACGAAAACTGCGCGGGCGTCGTGATTACCGCTTGAATTTCTTCGTTGTTTCCGAAAAATTTTTGTGCAGCCTTGTAAATTTCTTTCAAAACTTCGGCGGCAACGTCAGTAGAAGTAAAAGTGCGTCCGTCGATTGTCCAAGTGTGCGAACGGTCGCCCATGTGAGTTTTGGCGGAAGAAATAAAATGTTCCGCGTTGAGTTTAGACTTGCGCTTAGCGGCCGCCCCCACAGTTATTTTCCCGTTGTCGTACAAAATCGCCGAAGGCAACAAATCTTTGCCCGAAAACTTTAAGTACTCGAAACGCCCATTTAAAATTGTACACGCCACAGAATTAGTTGTACCCAAATCAATCCCAATGGAATTCATGCGCCTGCCTCCTTAAAATTGTTTAAGTCGCGTAAATAAATCGAAGTCCTTCGTTTTGACGAACTCGATAATTTCTCCGATATTTGAATTATACTTATTTGTTCGCAGAATATCTTTATCCCGAATATACTCTAAAAGCTCACTGACAATCGGATTGTTTTTATTGGCACCGGTGGGAACCAAATGTTTAATTGCATAAAGAAGATACCCCAAATGCCAATGTTTAAATTTAACCAAATTCAGGCAGAAATCCTCGAATCGGCTCAGCGGAACGAGTCGATAAATTTGATTTAAATTGTTTTCGTAGTCGCTGTAATATTTTTTGTCAAAAGAAGCCGTCAAATAACCAACCGCTTTTCTATATTGATAATCGGCGTCCGTAGTCAAGCGTCTGGCAATTTCTTCTATGTTCGCCAAAGTGCCTTTTTCTTCCAGAATAATGTTGTAATCGTCAAGCGCGTCTCGTAAAAATTGTTCCTCGTCCTTATTTTGGATTCGGTTTAAAAAGCTCTGCGCTAATCTTTCTTTTCTGTTGCCGTCCATGCAAGTGCAAGCCTCAGCAAATTTTTTGGCAAAGGTTTCAAAATCATTTTTGTACAGAATTTGCAACCTTCCAAACACGTTCTTGCATTCGTTCAAGTTTGAAGAATTCAGGCGGCAAAATTTTTTATATTGCTCCATCATGAACAGAATATCCGCCGCGCCTAAACGATTCAACCAAAAATACGTGGCATCTGTCGCCTGCTTTATCTGGTCTTCAAAAATTTGCGCTCGAAGATTGTCCGTAAAATCTTTGGCGGGGAAAAGTTTAGCGACCTTGTCCTCCCGCGTCAAAATATTTTTATTCTGCTTGACATATTCGTTAAACAGCCGATAGCGATTGATAATTGGTTCGTCCTTTAACGCCTGCCTGACACAAATCGCCTTCAACATCGGGTGATTTAGGAAGAGAAGCTTTTGCCCCAATATTTGTCTACACATTAGCGGCTCGCCCTTTTCCAAAAACGTGGCGATAAGTTGCAGACGAAACTCCGACGGCATTTCAATTTTGTTGTCAAAGACGCCATCGCGCATAATGTTCTGTAAATAGCTGTAATCGCATTCATCAAAAATCGGTTGGAGAAGATTATATCTGTTATTACGCATCAACCAGGCATTTTTGATTAAAACATTTGCCAGCACATTCGCCGAATATTTTTTCAAGGTGCACTCTTTGACAATCTGCAAATAATTTCCGAGACAGATAAGGTGCTTTAACTTTTCCACCTGTTCGGGCGCAATGTATAAATCGGCGTCTTTTTCAAAGCGTTCATCTAAGCTACGATTGATTCTTTCAAGCGCACCGAGCACGGCAGTCATTTCGTTTTTGTCCATAATCAGCCTCCAATGCGGTGTCTCTATACAACTTGATAGCTTCCGATAATATTTTGAGAGATTTCTTCTTGAGTTAAGAATTGCGATAACTTTATGCTCTCGTCACCTTGTAATTGGATACTTACGACTTTATCCGAATCGATTGACCAATTAATCGGAATTTTAGTGCCCTTCTTGTATTCGGGTTTGGATTTAATCATTCGACCGGTAAGCTGCGTATAAGTTTCCGGATTTTCCTTGCCGCCCGTCGGTTCACTGCCGCTATAAAGGTAAAACGGCAAGAAAGCAACGTCGTCTTCGGCGATTGTATATTGAAAGGTGCCGCTCTTCTTGCTCAAATCGGAACGGATAAGCACTTCAAATTCTCCGTTGGCGTTGCGCACATAAATATTGCTCGCCATCTTATTGCTTATACTGTCAATCTTTCTTACATCGTAGGCTTCGTTTCTTTTGTCCAAACTCCAATGATACAACGCCGCGCCGCGCGATACAGCTGTACGCGTATCTTCCACTACGTTCATCGGGACATCGCCGAAAAATTTTTTCAGTGTCTCGTGAACGGCGTAAAAGGTAGACATACCGCCGGTAAGAATCACTTCGCTTATATCTTCTTTCTGTAAATTACTGCGCCGCAGAGCTGTCTTTATCGGTGCCAGCAATCCGAACTTTGTTACATTGGGCGCGGTGTAACGATAAAAAAGATTGTCCAAATGTTCCTTCTTCAACGTGATACTGTTAACAAACATGCCGTCAATCAGCTCGAACGCAACGTTTTCTTTCACTCTGTCCAAAAGTTGCGGCTTATCTAATCTGGCTAGTATTTTTTTGTTGAGGTTAATCTTGTACTGTTCAGCCCGCGAAACTATCCTCGCAATGATTCTTCCTTGATCTTCTTTGCTACGCGTTTCAATCGGTTTATTCGTTGCTTCAAACTCTTTAAGGAAATAAGCCCCAAGCAAACGGTCAAAATTATCGCCGCCCAAGTTCATGCGCTCGGAAAGCCCCACAATGTCAATCTCGTAATTGCCGTAGCCGTCGTCGGTCAATTTCGCAATGGAAACGTCAAGAGTGCCGCCGCCTATGTCATAAACCAGCTTATAAATCGTGTCTTGTTCGGTGTCTTCGTCGTTGTAAGCACTGCTGTTTATATATGAGAGCAAAGCCGCCGTAGGCTCGTCGAGTATAATGCAGTTTTTAAAGCCGCCCAAGAGCACGGCATTTTTCGTTGCAACGCGCTCGTCATCATTGAACGCCGCCGGCACAGTCACAACGCATTCATCAGTTAAATTCGTAATGTTTGGATATTGTTTTTTCAGCGAATTAACAATCGTGCGAATGAAAAACGCGGCGCATTCTTTCATGTCAAAAATTTGCGTTCTGCCTTTGCCCGACAACGGCGGAATTTCCAAACGTGAATCGCCGCCCATACGAGTTTTTATCGAGCGCACAGTTTGCAGAGGTCTTTCACCTGAAGCATAAGTCGCTTTGGCAAAATTCCCCGTGTAAACCCGACGATTATCGACGTCAAAGTAAAGTGCCGACGGAAGGCAAACGTCGCTGACAAGTTCGCCGACATGGTCGCCGTATTGATAAATTGGGCAAGTCGTAAGTGTATCCAGCGGCGAGTCATCAAAATTTTTCGTCTGTATTACCGAAACAGTGCTGTTGGTTGTTCCCAAATCAATTCCGACGTAAAAGCCCATAATGTCACCCTTTCGCCGAATTGTCGTCGACTTCCGTTGCGTTCAAATTATCCGCGTTCTCTTCGCCTGTAGAATTATTTTCCGTTTGATATTCGGGAAGCTCAATCGAATTGTCGTCAGCTTCCGTTGCGTTCAAATTGTCCGCGTTCTCTTCGCCTGTAAGATTATTTTCTGTTTGATATTCGGGAGGCTCAATCGAATTGTCGTCGGTTTCCGTTGCGGCAGAGAAGTCGAATTCAAGTTCTGGGCTGTCTTCGTCGTAAAAACCATCTTCGGATTGCAACTCGGAAATTTCCTGCGCGGCGTAAAATTCTTCTGCGGAAACGTATTTCGCTTTTTCCAGCGTCTTTGAGTTAAAAGTATAGCCCGGCGATGTGATAACGATTTTTCCCGGCTTAAGGTTAGCAATGTTGTGCTCGTAACTAATCAAATTGCCTTCGGTTATCTCAAGCTCTTGTCCCTGTTGATAAATCGGCTCGACGCCCGCATTGCTCAAAAAGGTTGCCAGCGTTTTCAGTTGCTCAAGAACTGTATCATCAGTGGGATTCATTAGCTTGTGTAAGTCGTCATACGCGCCAAGCAATTCTTCAATTACCGCCTTGCGACCTTGCTCTTCGCCCTCTTTGCGTGCCGCTTTGACGGCTTTGCTGTTTGCCTCTTCAAGATTTTTAATTGCGTTTTCATGCGCGTTAAGCTCCGGCAATTTGCGTGCATACCAGCGGGCGGCTATCGATAATTGCTGTAAAATTTTTTCACCGCACTCCGCCAGCTCCGCTAAAGTCTCTTCGTCGTGGTTAACCGTAGGAAAATCCTGCTTAAGTTGCAAGCCCTTATCCGTCAAAATTTTCGAGATACCGTCAATCTTGCCCGGCAAGCTTTGAATCATTTCCGTATTGGCGGCGATACCTTTAAGCGTCGTTTCCAAACCGTCAAATCTTTGCGAAGTATCTTCTCTGAAGTCGCGTTGTGCCTTTAGAATATTTTTTGCCGTCTTAATCGTGGATTGTCCCGACTCGTCGAAAACTGCCGTCCGCAAGCCGTTAATATCACGTTGTAAATTTTTCGCCTCCGAATTTACAGCACCTTTTATCCGCGTTTCAAAGGAGCTAAGCTCGTTACGATTCGGCAAGTTATTAAATTTTTTGTCGAGGCTCTCAACGGTTCGTCCAACATTCTGCACTTCAGAAAGTACGGAGCGCATATGTCCTTTTATGTTTCCTTCAGCGCGAATAAGTTCATTGCTCTTCGCCACGCTGTACAATTTTTGGTCAACGTCATCGATTTTTTTTCTTGTATCAATGACAAATTTAAGAACGTCCCTTACATCATCTTGCTTAGCGAATTTCATTTGTGTAAGCGAATGTACTTCACTCCTTAAATTGTTCATACTCGTGGAGATATTATCTTTTGAATGAATATCGCTGTAGTCGTCGATACAACCGGTGGCGACGTCCGCACTTTCCGGAGGCGACATATTTTCTTCGGTTCGTTCGGGTTCTTGGTTATACCCAGAAGAATTGCGATTTAATTTTTGCTGGCGTTTTTTGTCTTTGTAATTCATATTATTCCTCCCCTGCCTTATCGGCAATCAGCATCGTTTGTGCCTTTTGATTTACGACACTCCAAAGTTCATAGCTCAGGGTGCCGTTGTTAACGTCGGTATTCAGTTTCACTGCCAACTTTCCGTCGACCAATTTTTTCCGAACGTCCAAAGGTATCATTATGCTTCCCACTTTAACATTTTCAATTCGGTTGCCCTGCACGATTGGAATTGTCAATTCTCTTTGCGGCGATTTGCTTAGATTGAGAATTACCAATTTTGAGGGCGTACCGTACAAAGTATTTCGCGGCAACATTTCAAAGAATTTCCCGCCGAATTTTAATCCGACAGCTTGACTGACTCCGACAGAAATTTTGCAGTCCAAAGATTTGTCAACGTACTTTAGCCCGCAATAAATTCCTGCTCCCGTGCCAACCATCAATGTCAGCTCCCCGACTTGTTGCGGTTCCTTGCCAAAATATTCTCGAACTTTTTCATTCACTGCCGGAATTTTGCTCGTGCCACCCGCCATTATTA
>CAMJKR010000155.1 GCA_946406415.1 uncultured Selenomonadales bacterium
GGGTGGCAAGGAATTATTTGCGGGCATATTGCATACATGTCTCCCTTCGTTTTCGTGCTTTGCTGATTATGAATTACGATTGTTAAACGCAGATTAGAAATAATTTTCCATTCACGAAAAAACCGCCGTCAAAGAAGACAGCGGCTTTTTTTGTTTTTCGATAAGAATTAACGATACTTCCGCTTGCGAGCCGCCTCCGATTTTTTCTTGCGACGGACGCTCGGCTTTTCGTAATGTTCACGCTTGCGAACTTCGGCGAGCGTGCCCGCCTTTTGACAGGTACGCTTAAAGCGGCGGAGAGCACTGTCTATGGATTCGTTTTTCCCAACTTTGACTTCATTGGCCATTCAATATCCCTCCCTCCGCTTGTTACTAGAATATTTTGATTGCCCGCGTATTTTAACACGCAACCCCTTAATCGTCAACGGCAACAATAAAATTAAAATCAACCGTCGAACTCCAAAAGCCCGTAAGCTCCTGCCGTGCGCTTGTAGACGACGCAAATTTGTTCGGTCTGGGCGTCGCGGAAAACAAAGAACGTATGGTTGAGCAAATTCATCTGCATGATAGCTTCCTGCACGTCCATAGGCTTCACGACAAAGTGTTTCGTCTTGACAATGGGATATTCGCCCTCGTCCTCGCGCTCAACTTGAACTTTGGATTCGGCGAACGCTTCCGACCTCATGCCGCCATTGCGAAAACGCCGTTCGAGTTTTGTCTTCTGCTTGTGAATTTGGCGTTCAAGTTTCTCAACGACCAAATCAATCGAGGTGTACATGTCCAGATTGGACTCCTGCCCGCGCAGAATAAGCCCGCCGCGCACTTCCGCCGTTACCTCGACAATTTGCCTGTCCTTTTCGACCGAGAGTAAAACGGAAATTTCGTCCATGTTGTCGAAGTACTTCGTAATTTTGCCGACGCGCTTTTCCACGTACTCGCGCAACGGCTGGGTGATTTCGATGTTCTTGCCTCTTATGTTGAATGTAGCCATGCTCCAAACAACTGCTACTTAAAACATAGTCGAAACTATGTCAAGATGAATTGGGCAGATCTCGCGATTCTGTCTTACTGTTTCGTCGTGTCCGTTTTTGCCGTAGCTACCGACGTTTGTGTAACACTCCACAGTCGTAAATTCCCGGCTAGCCACCGGTACATATTTCATCTTGTAGCTTTCTCCTTTCATGATATTTGTTGAGTATAAAGTCCTCCGACTGATTTTTTTGAGTGCCACTATCCTCCACCGCCCACAGAGTTCTACCTCATAGTTATCAGGACTATTTCAACCTGCACGGGTTTCTTCCCGGCGAACAGACTGCTTTAAAGTTAGCACCAACTGGCTCAACGGCTCTTTTATTTATGAGCTTTCAGCTTTTCGCTGCACATATTACTGTTACTCACCTCTTCCGCTCTTGTCGAATGTGTTTGCCTTTATATTCGGCGCGGCGGCGATAATTCCTTTAACCAAAAAAAATTTAGCCCTCCGAACTTGGAAGGCTAATTTTAAATCGTTGGGATAGTCAGCGCGAAAGTCGAACCTTCAGCGGGCTTGCTCCGAACTTTTATTTTGATGTTGTGGCGGTCGGCAATCCATTTTGCGACGGAAAGTCCAAGTCCAACGGAATTTTCGCTGTCGTCGATTTTGGTGCGCGCCTTGTCCATGCGGTAGAATCTGTCGAAAATCTTTGCGCGGTCTTCTTTAGGAATGCCAATGCCCTTGTCGATAAATTTCAAAATCGCCGAATCGCCCGAAGTTGTCAGCTCAATTTTAACCGGAGTGTCGGGCGGACTATAGCGCAGGGCATTATCGAGGAAAGCGGCTAACATTTTCTTTAAAAATTCTGCGTCCGCCAAAATTTTACATGGCGCGAACTTAGAGACTTGCACGCGGGGCGAACGATAATTTTCTACAAATTTTTTCAACAGCTCGTCTAACTCCACTGGAACTTTCGTTAAAGGCTGATGTCCTTGATCTGCGCGGGCGAGGAATAATAAATTTTCAACGAGGCTTTGCATATTCTGCGCGGAAGTTTTTATCGACGTGACTGCCTCTTTAAAAAGTTCTGGGTCTTGCGTGCCGCAACTTTCCAGTAAGTCAACATAGCCGCGAATTATCGTCAGCGGCGTCCTAAGCTCGTGCGATACGTCGTTTACAAATCGCTGTTGGCGGCGGAAACTTTCAGCGGCTCTTGCTGCCTGCTTTGAATTAATCTTTAATTGCATAGCCAACGCCTCTGGTTGTGTGAATGTATTTTTCGCCGAATCTATCATCAATTTTGGTGCGCAGGTAGCTGATATAAACATCAACAACGTTGGTATCGCCAATGTAATCATAGCCCCAAACGGTTTGGAGAATTTGGTCGCGGCTCAAGACATTGCGCTTATTTTCCACAAGATATTTCAACAGCGCGTATTCTTTATGCGTCAAATCGATTTTTTCGCCCTTAACTGTGACTTCGTAGCGTTCAGGGTAGAGAATCATATTTTTGATAACGTAGCGTTTTTCCTCAGCGTCGCGAAGGCGTTCATTATGTCGGCGCAATATGCCGCGAATCCGCGCTAAAAGTTCTTCGCCGGCAAAAGGTTTCGTCACGTAATCATTTGCGCCGAGATCAAGTCCCTCAACTTTATCGCGAATTTCATCACGCGCCGTCAACATAATTATCGGTACGTCGCTAACTTCACGCACGCGCTTGCAAATTTCCATGCCGTCCATTTCGGGTAACATAACGTCCAGCAAAATCAAATCATACTTTTCTTGAATAATGCGTTCATAAGCCCGCCGCCCGTTTGATTCAATTGCCGTTTTAAAGCCCTCGCGTTCGAGTGTTAATTGGAGTAATCGCGCTATCGAGCGTTCGTCCTCCACAATAAAAATTTTTTCTGCCATTTACCAAATCCTCCTTAACATAATTGACGCAGTAACGTCTTTGTCGTGGTCGCCGCGTTGAATTTCTGCCTCGCCGCCCATAAACCAGCCACGCGCAAATTCACTTTCCCCGCGCACGCTGAATACTAAATGCGTTTTGTCGCGCTTATGGCGAAGTCGATAGCTGTTTGAAGCGTCGCCCTCGTAGCGAATTTGCAAATCAGGATCCGCGCCCGTGAACCCGTGCTTGACACCAAATCTAAAACCGAGCATTCCCGTCCTATAATAACGCTTTAAATCCAGTCCCGTTTGCGCCGCAAAGTAAGTGTTGCTGTTTGATTCGACGTGCTGATTGTAAATGCCCGCGCCGTGTTCATTGTAAGCGTTTTGCTTGAGGTGTGACGCCTGGAAATTTACAAACGGACTGACATGCCAAATTTTTTTCGGCGTGAGGTCGTATTTATATTCGCCGCCAATCTCAAAAATGCGGCTCTTATATTTGGCGTTTGTCGACAAATCCAATGCGGAAATTCCTCTGTGCAATGAATTCCTCAACTGCCCGCCGTTAACATAAAAATAAACATCGCTTGCACGATTGTGATAGCCCGCGTAAAGTCCAAGCCGCGTATCGTAAACCGTTGCCCGCGAAGTTTCCGCGCCATAACCGATTGTGCCATAAGTCGCGAAAATTCCCGCCCGCCACTTTTTACCAATCGGTCTGTCGTAGCCGCCGACAATAACGGAGCCATGATAATCCGTGCCGCCGCGCAGGCTTCCCCAATTCTTCATGTAGTTGAGCCAAAAATTATTTTCTTGTCGCGAAGGAACTTTAACTTTAACCTTCATATTGGGCGCGTTTGATTCGCCGTCAGCAAAATTCAGCGGGCTTACGTTTATGTTAACATGCTCTGGCACGAAAACTTTCGACACGCGCGAGGAAATCATTCTGTCAACGGCATTATTCTGTTGAGCGACACTCATAACCTGCGCGGCGTCATTTGAGCCAATTTCCATTAAAGTATCTTTGATCTCGGCGGGTTTCAGGTTATAAAATTCGCGCATTTCTCTTTGCTTAGTGTTGTCGAGAGTTTCAAACATACTGTTCATCGCGTTTAGAGTATCTTCCTCTTGTGAATCCAATTCCGGAGCAAAGTCATTATCGAAGTCAGCCTCGTGCGTCGTAACAAATACGGTATTGCCGACAATTTCGCCTGTTGCCGTTAGCAAGGCAGAAATTTGGACGGGCTTGCCTGCGGGATTTTTAATGTTGCCGGTTATTGAGTCGGCGATTAAAACTCTAGCCGTTTCATTGGGCAATAAACTATCAGTCGTGACTGTGGAGCCTTCGATATTGGCGTTGCCGTTAACTATAATCAAACCCGCCTTGCCGCCGCTAACCTTTTGCAAAATGCCGTCAGAAATCAAGTTGCCGTTAATAACTAAATTTGTGTCAGGCGAATCCGCGCCAATCGTCCCGTGATTAATAAAAGTGCCAGTCGTTGTGCTTGTGCTCGTATCATTTAAAGTGAACATGCTACCGAAAAGTTTTGCCCCAACTCCCACGTCGACGCTTAAAACATTTGCCGAGCCGGAAAAATGCGCCGTGCCGTTATTAATGTGAATTTTAATGCTATCCGCGCCAGAAATTTTTCCGTCGTAACTAAAGTTCGCGTTGAAATTTAAATTAGTCGTCAAGTTGGGATTATAATTTTCGGAAAGAATGTTACCTTTAATGCTTGCGCCGCTGTTGATGTTAATATTTTTTACGAAAGAATTTTCGCCGATATAAATTGCGTATTCGCCGCCCGTGAGATTGCCGCGCAAATTAAAATTGTCGACAGAAGCACCATTAATTTCAACAGCATTACCCGCTGCAAAAATATTTCCGAAGACGTCCAGATTATGTTCGTATCCGTCGGCAATTAAAATCCCCGTGCTGTTCAAACCTCTAAGGTTAATCGTCAGTCCTCTTGGAATCATAATTTGGTTTCTCAAGCCCTCAACGAGAATTCCGACAGCTTCGCTTTTCGTTGAAGAAATATCTTCGTCAAGCGTGAAATTATTTTTCGTGCCCGAAATTTGCAAGTTGTTTGTTGAAATTTCTTCGGTAGTTGATTCGTCAGAAACCGCCGAGCTACTATCATCGACTAAAAAATTATCTGCTGTGTCTTCAGCGGCAACTTGACCGGTCGCCATGCTCAAGCTGAAGAAAATCGCGACAGCTAGTATGTGACGCCGCGTTTCGTAGTCTTTTTTTGTGCTCATCTCCATTGAAGTAATTCTCCCTACTAATTTTTTCGACTGCCGCCGGAAAATATTTTTAGCAGTTTATCATAAACGTAGCTAAAAAAAAAGACAGTGTACAGATTTAAATTGCTTGTCAGGTGACTTTTAACGCAATTTTAATTTACTAGCCGTAAAGAAACGAATTACAGCTAGCTTTGTAAAAATTTTGTAGTCTACCTACAGTCTACGTAGCGAACCGAGGTTCATTCATACAAAATATTGCCGTCGAACTACTTGCCGCCAATAAAAAGCTTGTCGGTAAATTGCCACATATAACCTTTGAAGTCGTCGATACGACTTGCCGAATTTGCCACATTTTTCTAATTTACAGGATCAAATTTCTCACAATTTTCATCAAAATGTTCGCCGTAAAAACTAATTTCATCGTCTTGCGAAACTTCGATATTTTTTGCAGTACAAAGACAATCGCAACCACATGAATCTTCAGGAACGCAATTTTTGCATCGTCCGCAAGTTAAAATTCTCAATGCGGATTCGATTGATATTACACGTGTTTTACAATCAGACCATTTGTCGTAATTGTCTTCATAATAGACATTTTCTTCAAGCCAGCAACCACGTTTACACATTTCAGTAAGAATTTTTTCAGCCTGAGTATTATCTCCACCAATATTGCCAAAAACAGAGATTGTTTTAGCTTCTAGTGTTACGCAACAATAAGTATCGTTTGCCGTTAAAGCGTCGCGCAGTTTACGAGTATATTCTTTTAACTCGTTATCTGTCAATTTACTAGGGGCTGTTGGTAAACTCAGGTAAAAGAAAGACACAAGCAATTCTCTGA
>CAMJKR010000156.1 GCA_946406415.1 uncultured Selenomonadales bacterium
GTATCACGTCCTTGGAGAGGGACGCTAATAACTACTACTTTGATTATACGAGGTTACTAACATGGAAAATCAGGAAAATTACGAACGCTATATCCCCATTGAAATGTCGATTGTCGGCTCGTTGCTGGAGATTCGCGAAATGCAAGCGGGAAGGTTGCCCAAGCCGTCGCTTGAAGATTTTTTTGCCCACATTGACGAAGTAATTGAGCAGGAGAAAGCAAATGCAAATAATCCCGACCAAAAAATTTAATGATGACGTTGAGTTTTATATTCGCAAGAAAAAATTCTTTAAAATCCGCGCTGATATAAAAATCGTAACAGACGAACTTGAAAAAGGTAATTTTGTCGGCGACAGATTAGAAGGCTTGGACTTGCCCGAAAATACAGCGGCGTATAAAGTTCGGGTTGCAAATAGCTCGGCGAACGTCGGCAAGAGCGGCGGATTCAGAGTGCTTTATTATGTTGCGATTGCAGACGAAATTTATCTCGTAACCATTTACTCCAAAAAAGACGACGCAAGAGTTCCAAGCGACAAACAGATTGAAATGTTGATAAAAGCCATATTGTAAGAGACCGGCTATAAAAAGTCAAGAGGTTGAAGCCGGAACATAAGGTTTATTATCCCGAAGGACGGCGAAAATGATAGCAAGGATTTTGTGACAAACATGCCCGATAGCAGTCAAATGATTTTTACCTTCGGCGCGTTTCTTCTGGTAAAAAGCGGAAATGGCAGGGTCTTTAAAAGCGGCAACATTAGCGGCAAGCCAAACAGCACGTCGTAGGTAAGGAGAACCGCGTTTAGACATATGCCCATCGGTTTTGGATTCGCCTGATTGACGAGATTTTGGATAAAGTCCGGCATAAGCGACAAGCTTTGGCACAGAAGAAAATTTCTTAATATCGCCGCCAATCTCGGAGAAAATGACAGCAGCCAAAGTTTTACCAACGCCCGTAATTGTCTCAAGTTTGGTGTCAAAATTATCCATGAGACGAGCAATCTCTGAGTCAAAAGCGGCGATTGACGATTCAAGCGATTTCAACTGCTCCAGATATTGACGAATAATGAGCGCGAAACTCGACGAGGCAAGCACGATGCCAAAAGAATTTCTGGCAGTTTGCTGAATCTGATTGGCTTTATCGAGACCGAAGCGACCGCGCGAAGCTTTACTCAAAAGGTCGGCGAGAATTTGCGTGTCAACCGATAACATTTCTTCGGGCGTCGAGTAATTTGCAAGAAGTTCGACGGAAGACTTGCCGAAGGTATCGGAAAAAAGTTTCTCGTATTCGGGAAAAGTTTGGTCGAGCAGAGCGATAATCTTACGCTTGAAGTCTGAAGCGGTATCGACAACGAAAAAACGTTGGCGGCAAAGTTCGCGCAAGGCGACGATATTTTCGGGCGCAACTTGAGTTTCGCAATAACGCCCGAACCGAATGACTTCAGCGACAATTAAGGCGTCTTGGATGTCGTTCTTGGTCTGGCGGATAAACATGGAGCGCAAAGCGTCTGACTGCAGAGGGTTAATCACATGAACGATTTGTCCGTCTTGACGCAAATGCGCGTAAAGCGGCAACCAGTAATGCCCTGTGGCTTCCATGCCAAATTCGGCGGGGGCATCGAGTTTCCTGACGGCGGTCATGAGTTTAAGAAAACCGTCGTGAGAGTTGGCAAAACGAATCCGCTTGACTACGACTTTGCCGCTTGAATCTATAATTGCGGCTTCGTGAAAACGTTTGGCAATATCAATGCCGACAATGTACATATACAACACCCTTTCGGACGCTCTGATTTTTACGGCTCAAAACCTGTTTAGCGATGAGAAGACACAACTTCAGCCGGCTCATTATTGAAAATCCGCAAAACAGAGTCTTCACTCTCAGTAAAGTGGACAGCACCACAAGGAGGAATAAGAAGAAACCTGTCCGCTTGGATTTTAGCAAAACTCTTTCGAGTTTCAATACACTTTTATATAACAGGAGGAATGAGTATGTTTGTTGCATCGAGAATGACAAAACACCCGGTGTCCGTGACCAGCGACGCGACAATTCAGCAGGCGGATAGGCTCATGAAAAAACATAAATTCCACAGAATGCTCGTCATTGACAACGGAAAACTCGTCGGATATTTCAGCGACCGCGATATTATGCGCGTGGCACCCAGTCCCGCTACTACGCTTTCCAAATTTGAAATTCGTTCGTTGCTCGATAAAATTTCTGTTCGCGACATAATGCACGAAAAAGTTATCACCGTTAACGAGGACGCAACGATTGAGGAAGCCGCGCTAATCATGTATCAAAATAAAGTTGGCGGCTTGCCTGTCGTTTCAGACGTCGGCGCGGTTGTCGGCATTATCACAGCCACTGATATTCTTAAAACTTTTATCGAAGTTATGGGCTTGCCCAGCGGCTACAAAACTCGTTTAACCCTCGAAGTTGATAATAAAGTCGGCGTCATAGCGGATATTACTAAAATTTTCGCAGATAACGGTATCAATATCGACAGCTTTATAACTTGCCGGCAAAACGATAAACGCTATGAACTCGTTGTGCGTCTTGACGATAACGCCGCTGTTGAAGACGTAAAAAAAATCCTCTTACAACGCGGCTATAAAATTATCCATGCTGTTCATATCGGTTAAAAATTTTTCTTCGCTGCCTTCGGGCAGTTTTTTGTTTATAAAAAAATTTCCTTGACAAAATTTTATTAAGCCTTTATAATGCGCAAAGTGATTTAAGGGTTGGGGCAACGACCCTTGCAGGAGACACCGTAAGACTTAAATTTTTAAGCAAGTGTTGAAGATAGCACAATCCCTTTTGGGGGAGTTTGTCAAAATGCCATTTGTGTTAGTCAAGTGGCTGATACAAGCGGAAGTAGCTCAGTGGTAGAGCACAACCTTGCCAAGGTTGGGGTCGCGAGTTCGAGCCTCGTTTTCCGCTCCAAGTATTGCGGACATAGCTCATCTGGTAGAGCGCAACCTTGCCAAGGTTGAGGTAGCGAGTTCGAGCCTCGTTGTCCGCTCCAATTTTTGATAACAAGTTGGTTACCGGTTGGACCCGTAGCTCAGTTGGTCAGAGCGTTCGGCTCATAACCGATTGGTCCTAGGTTCAAGTCCTAGTGGGTCCACCAACTTAAAATAAAAACGACTCTGTAGCTCAGCTGGATTAGAGTATTTGACTACGAATCAAAGGGTCGGGGGTTCAAGTCCCTCCAGGGTCGCCATTTTGAAAATAAACGGGCGGGGCATCGTCCGTCGCGGTAGATTGAGTAAGACTTCCGCAAGGGAGCATCAATTGTTGATAGCGCAATCTCAAAAGGAGTATGCCAAGAGCCGGTTGCTCTAATTAACTTGAGCAAGTTGACGGTGGTTGTAGGGTAAAATCTCAACCACAAACGGGTAGGTAGCGAAGTGGTTAAACGCGGCGGACTGTAAATCCGCTCCCCTTGGGTACGATGGTTCGAATCCATCCCTGCCCACCACAATGAAAATCCAAGTGTCGTCGCGAGGCGGCACTTTTGCTTTATAAAAAATCTCCACAGTCAACAAAGATTGCGGAGTTTTTTTATTAAAAATTTAATCAGTGCGTCAACGCGGCGTTGAATTCGTGACACACCGAAAAAATTTTAGTCAACGCAAGGGAAAACCGGCGAATCAAAATATTTCCCGACGATTTTAACCGCGCAGTAATCGCCGCACATAGAGCAAGCCGTCTCACCAATTTTATTTCGTGCACCGCGTTTCTTGCGGGCAAGTTCAGGATCAATCGCTAAGCTAAGTTGCTCGTCCCAATCTAAAACTTTGCGGGCGCGTGCCATTTGAGGCAAAACTATTCGTGCCTATGACTAAAAATTTATGCATCTTAAAGTTTAATCAACGCAGGGGAAAACGGGCGAATCAAAATATTTCCCGACAATTTTAACCGCGCAATAATCGCCGCACATAGAGCAAGCCGTCTCACCAATTTTATTTCGTGCACCGCGTTTCTTGCGGGCGAGTTCAGGGTCAATCGCCAAGCTAAGTTGCTCGTCCCAATCCAAAACTTTGCGGGCGCGTGCCATTTTTAAATCCCAGTCGCGAGCACCTTTGACACCTTTAACTAAATCGGCGGCATGCGCGGCAATCCTCGAAACAATTACTCCGTCGTGAACGTCTTCAATCGTCGGCAAGCATAAATGTTCGGCGGGTGTCACGTAGCACAGAAAATCCGCGCCACTTATTGCCGCTAAAGTTCCGCCAATCGCCGCCGTGATATGGTCGTAGCCAGGCGCAACGTCTGTAACCAAAGGTCCGAGAACATAGAACGGCGCGTTCCTGCAAAGTCGTTTCTCAAGTTTCATGTTGGCTTCAATCTGGTCGTAGGGAACATGTCCGGGACCTTCAACCATAACTTGAACGCCGCGCCGCCATGCACGGTCAACTAAATCGCCCAAAGTTATAAGTTCCGTTAATTGAGCGCGGTCGGTTGCGTCGGCAATGCAACCGGGGCGCATGCCGTCGCCAAGACTTATCGTCACGTCATATTTGGCGCAAATGTCTAAAATGTCGTCGTAGCGTTCGTAAAGTGGATTTTCGCGTTCGTTGTGCAGAATCCAGCCCGCAATAAAACTTCCGCCGCGACTTACAATATCCATTTCCCGTTTTTGCGTACGAAGTTTTTCAATCGCCGCCCGCGTAACGCCGCAATGCAACGTCATAAAGTCTGCGCCGTCTTTAGCTTGCGTTTCAATCGTGCGCAGTAAATCTTCCTCCGTCATAGAAACAATCGCGCCATGAGTTTTAATCGCCTCAACCGTCGCTTGATAAATCGGAACCGTTCCAACCATTATCGGCGAGTGTTCAATAATTTTGCGCCGCGAAATGTCAATGTTATTGCCCGTGCTCAAATCCATTACCGAATCCGCGCCGCAACGAACCGCTTCTTCTAATTTTAAAAGTTCCGGCTCAATGTCGGGGAAGGTTGAACTTGTGCCGATATTGGCGTTGACTTTTGTACGCAAGCCCGCACCCACGCCGCATGGCTTTAAATTTTTATGGTTGACGTTCGCGCAGATTGCAATGACGCCTTGAGCCACGCCCTCACGAATTTTTTCAGCGGGAATTTTTTCCGCTTCTGCAATGAGTTTCATTGCGTCGCTAATTTTACCCTCACGAGCCATTTGCATTTGTGTTGCCATAAAAAATCACGCTCCCAAAAATTTTTTGAACTTCTTGACGACAAGCCCCGCGATAATCGCGCCGCAAACCGTCGAGATTAAAAACGGTGTGACGTAAAAATAAAACGCTACGTCGCCCGCATTTTGTCCTAAGATAAAAATTGCTATCGGATAAGCCGCAAGCCCGCCGATTATCCCAGTGCCGAACGCCTCCGCGATAACCGTCAGCAAAATATTTTTCGTACGTGCATAAACGACGCCGCTTAAAAACGCTCCAATCATACTGCCTGGAAAAGCAAATATTGTGCCTAAACCTAAAAGATTTCTAAGCAAACTTGCAGTGAACGCCGCGCCGACGCCATATCGCCAACCGAGCAAAACCGCGCAGAATACGTTGACCATGTGTTGAACCGGCGCACATCGACTGCCCAGCACAGGGAACGAAATTAAACTGCCGACAACCGCTATAGCCGTTAGCACTGCCGCCAGCGTCAATCTTTTTGTGCTGTTCATTACATCAACTCCTTGCATTAAAAAGAAGGCTCCCAAATTCGGAAGCCCTCTTGTCGCGTCAAAACTTTTTTCCTACGTCGGCATTATCCGAATCAGGTTCGCGGGTCGAAGTGCCTAACTTCCTCTCAGCCTGTCTGCAAGCTCCCCGATATTCAGTTATCAATCCTGCGTCAATTATACGACGGCTTGTCAAGTTAAAAATTTTCTTTGCAAATGCTACGCCTTGCGGTAAAATATCGGCGGTGATTCAATGAAGAAGATA
>CAMJKR010000157.1 GCA_946406415.1 uncultured Selenomonadales bacterium
TCTGTAGGCGTCAACCGCCCGAAAAACCAAAACTGTCGTCTTGCCGCTACCTGCGGGTGCTCTTAATTGTCGTTTAACTTGTTGTCGTGAGCCGGCAACACTTTGTGCCAATCGTTGCTGATCCTTGCTGAGCTTTTCGGGGAAGAAAATTTTTGACAAGCTGTGATCCGAAGGTCTCAACATACGATACAGTTCTTCGTAGATGTCATTTTTAAAAAAAGTTGAAATTCGATAACCGAGAAAAAAATTCGCCTGCGGAATTTTACTGAAGCCGAAACGTTCAATATGTTCTCTAATCAACAAAAGTACATATTTATACGACAGAATATTTCCGGCATCATTCAAATTTTTACCAAAGAATTTTTTGACTTGGCTTTCTGTTGAGGCCGTAAAAAAAGACTGCTGTTTGAATCAACGAATACATGTTTTTATCGTGCAAATTTTCTTCAGCGAGCGTGCGACTGTAAGTATTGTAAAACAAATCCTTATAGTATTTCACCTGCGCAATTGGAGATTTTAAACGGGAGTCGTTGAATTTTAAATGCCACGTCCACTCGTCTTCAAGTTCATAAGAATCTAAATTCCAATCTTTAACCTCGATAATCAAAACGCCGTGATTTTTTCGCATGATAACGAAATCCGGAAAGCCGCCGTCCCAGTGTGCTTGAAAGAAAACTTCAAATTCGCCGTTTAAGCCGCCGAGATATTTTTCCAGGAAGTTCAGAAGAAATTGTTCGCCTTCCGTCGGTTGCGGTTTCATTTGAGCTATATCCTTAAGTTCGGGAAAAAATTTTACCATTGTAATCACCTCGAAAAGATTATACTCTTTGGCAAGTTTTGTCGACTGAAAAAAATCTGTAAAAAATATTGGCAAGCGGCGGCAGATTATGTATAATGCACGAGGAATCATTTTTAATTCATAGGCGGTGATAAACATGAGTGATATAGTTACGATTAAGGGGCTTAAATATGGTTTGCAGCTGACGTTCGCAAAAGGCGCGAGTTTCGACGACGTGCAGGCGAATCTTTTGGAAAAGCTCCAATCGGGCAACGGTTTCTTTATTCGCGGGACAACGGTTTTCGTTCCCAAAGGTTATTTTGCTGAAGAGCAGAACGAAGCTTTGCGCCGTATGTTTCATCGGCACGGAATGCTTTTCAGCACGGAATTGAAACGCCCAAATCTTGCGCCGTCCTCCCGCGACATCAATAAAGCTCCCGCGCAGAAATTTAAAGAGAGCGTCGAGGAAGCTCAAAAAATGATGGTTATAAATCGTACAGTTCGCGGCGGGCAGGAAGTTAAAGCTAATTGCTCCGTGCTGATTTGCGGCAACGTCAATCCCGGTGCACAAGTTATCGCGGGCGGTTCGATTGATATTCGCGGGACGTGCAGGGGCTTTGTTCACGCGGGGGCTTTCGGCGATAAAACGGCGTGCGTTGTGGCAGATAGGCTTATGCCCGCGCAAATTCGCATTGCTGACCTCGTTGCACGCGCTCCCGACGAAGACATTAAAGCCAGTCAAGCTGAACGCGCCATGATTAAGGACAACATGATTATCTTTGAACCGGTTGCGCGCTAAAATTTTTTCTATGGAAGTGAATGTTATATGAGTCAAATTTTAGTAATAACGTCGGGCAAAGGCGGCGTTGGCAAGACGACTACTACGGCAAATATTGGCGTGGGGCTTGCCATGCGCGGAAACAAAGTCGCTTTAATTGACACGGACACGGGTCTGCGCAATCTCGACCTTTTGCTCGGCTTGGAAAATCGTATTTTGTATGATCTTGTCGACGTGACGAGCGGGCGCGTTGCCTATAAAAAAGCCCTCGTTCGTCATAAAAAATACGAAAATCTTTATCTGCTTCCCACGTCGCAAGTTAAGGACAAATCCGCCGTCAATCCTGAACAGCTCGTTACACTCTGCGACGAGATGAAAAAGGAATTCGACTTTATAATAATCGACTGTCCGGCGGGCATTGAGCAGGGCTTTAAAACAGCAATAGCCGCCGCCGATACTGCGATTGTCGTAACTATGCCGGAAATTTCTGCCGTTCGCGATGCGGATAAAATTATCGGTGAACTCGGTCGCGCAGATAAAGAAAATGTCAAGCTGATTGTCAACCGAATTCGTCCGCAAATGGTCGAAAAAGGCGACATGCTTGACATGGGCGATATTGACGAAATTTTATCGGTCGTGTGCATAGGGCAAGTTCCCGACGACGAAAACGTTGTAGTCGCGACGAACAGAGGTGAGCCGGTTATAACAATGAGCAACTCGACGGCTGGGCAGGCGTATAAAAATATCGTCGCTCGACTGTGCGGAGAAAATGTCCCGTTCCTCAAGCCGCAGAAGGAAGGCTTCTTTGCTCGGCTGAAAAAACTTTTCGGCTTGCTGTAAGGAGGGCTGTCCATGCTTGACGTTTTAAAAAGGGTCTTCGGCATGTCCGAAAAAAAATCGGGGGCGGTCGCCAAAGAACGTTTGCAAGTTGTGCTAATTCACGACCGCGCTAGCATTTCGCCGGAGATTATGGAAAAAATTAAGGAAGAAATTATCAGCGTCTTATCTAAGTACATGAACATAAACCGCACCGAAATGGAAATTGCGCTGGAAAATGATTCTGATTCGGTTGCGCTCGTCGCCAATATTCCGGTAAATTCTATGCGGCACACGAGATAAAATTTTTTGGGCGGTCACGACGACCGCTCTTTTTTTATGTTAGCAATCTTTCATAGTTTTACCCGCGCCGACAATTTTTTCAAAGTCGTGAATGAACGCGTTGACTGCGGAGGTTATAGCGTCGTTCTTAACTAAGGACAAAATTGCGTCGGGGGAAGCGGTTGCCGCGTCGATGCCATATATTGTAAGCTCCAGCATTTGTTGAGAATTTTTAAAGCTAGCCGCAATTACTTTGGTGTCGAGATTGTTATTGCGGAAAATGTCGTAAATTTGCTGTGCGACTAAAATGCCGTTATAACCCATATTATCGATACGATTGATGTAAGGAGCCGCGTAACTTGCGCCCGCCTTAGCCGCGAGGAACGCTTGCATTGGCGTATAAATCGCAGTGGCAGTAATATTCGCGCCCTCAGCTTTGAGAAGTTTCATTGCGCGGAAGCCCTCTTCAATCGCTGGAATTTTAACGTAAGTATTTTTGCCGAGTTCAGCTTGAATTTTATGAGCGTCCTCAACCATGCCCTCAGCAGTTCTGGCGACAGCTTGAACGTGCAAATCTGCCTCCGCGCCGATAAATTCGCGAATCTCTTTGAGCACGTCATAGGGCTTGCGTCCGATTGCCGCGAGGATAGTCGGGTTAGTTGTCACGCCGTCGACGGGATAATACTTGTAAATTTTTTTTATCTGGTCAATGTGCGCGTCGTCAATAAGAAGTTTCATGTTAATTTCTCCTTTCTGTTTATTACGATTAAAAATTATATACAGCGCGGTTTATTTTATCAAGAATGCGACAAAAAAATTGGAAGGCTAAAATTTTCTTCAACCTTCCAAAAATTTTTTCGTTCTGTTTAAGCGGGTGTTGGTGTCGGAGTGTCTGGAATTTTCGGTTGCTCGACTTCCTCTGCCGGCTTTGTTAATTCTACTGTCACGGGCGGCGGCTCTTTGATAAGCGACTTTTCAAGTTCTGTTTTTTCCTCGCCGAAGACAATATCTTTAAGCTCTTGCGCCGAAAGCGTTTCTTTATCCATTAACGCCTTAGCTATTGCCTCTAACTTATCGCGGTTTTCGTTGATAATTGTGCGGCAAGCCTCGTAAGCTTCGTCCATGTATTTGTGAACTTCTTTATCAATCTCGCCGGCAACTTCCTCTGAATAATTTTTCTGCGGCTGTCCGAAATAATATTGCTGATTTGGGTCGCCGCCATAAGCTACAGGTCCAAGTACGTTGCTCATGCCGTATTGCATAATCATTGCACGAACGAGCCGGCTAGCCTGTTGAATGTCTTGCGATGCGCCCGTTGAAATTTCGTTGAGAACAATCTCTTCAGCGACGCGCCCGCCCATTGAAACTTTCAAGCGGTCAATCAGCTCGGAACGTGTTGCATAACTTCTGTCCTCTTTAGGCAACATAAGCGTATAACCGCCCGCCCTGCCGCGTGGAATTATCGTGACTTTGTGAACGGGATCGGCGTGCTTTAACATCATGCCAACTAGCGCGTGCCCACCTTCGTGATAGGCCGTCAACTTTTTCTCGTTATCGCTCATGACTTTGGATTTTCTTTCGGGCCCCGCCATAACGCGTTCGATTGACTCTTCAAGCTCAGTCATGTAAATTTCGTGCTTATTGCGTCGCGCCGCCAAAAGTGCCGCCTCGTTAACCAAATTAGCCAAATCCGCCCCCGTAAAGCCTGGCGTCCGTCGTGCTAAAATATCTAAGTCAACGTCCTTTGCAACCGGCTTGCCTTTAGTGTGAACTCTCAAAATCGCGGCGCGTCCGGTCACATCGGGCTTGTCAACGACAATTTGTCTGTCGAAACGTCCGGGGCGCAAAAGTGCCCTATCTAAAATGTCGGGTCTATTTGTCGCCGCGATTATGATAATGCCCTCGTTGGGCGCAAAGCCGTCCATTTCTACCAACAGCTGATTCAAAGTCTGTTCGCGTTCGTCGTGCCCGCCGCCGACATTTGCGCCGCGTTGACGACCAACCGCATCAATTTCGTCGATAAAGATTATGCACGGCGAATTTTTCTTTGCTTGCGCGAATAAGTCACGAACTCTCGACGCGCCGACGCCAACGAACATTTCCACGAAGTCCGAACCGCTTATCGTGAAAAATGCAACGCCCGCCTCGCCTGCGACCGCCTTAGCTAATAACGTTTTACCCGTTCCAGGCGGTCCGAAAAGCAAGACACCCTTTGGAATTCTCGCGCCTAAGTCATTGAATTTTTTCGGGTGCTTTAAGAATTCGACGACCTCTGCAAGTTCTTCCTTAGCCTCGTCCGCGCCAGCCACGTCCTCGAACTTAACTTTGACTTTATCGCCGCCCATGAGTTTTGCGCGACTTTTGCCAAATGAAAAGACTTTACTGCCGCCGCCCTGCGCCTGATTTATCATGAAGTACCAAAAGCCTATCAAAAGCGCAATCGGCAACAAAGACGTAAGGAACGTCATCCACCACGGCGGGTCTTTTGGATTCTGCGCAACTATTTCCACGCCTTTTGCTTGCAGTACGTCAACAAGGTCGTCGTCATTAACCGGCTGGTCTGGTGCTATCGTCGTAAATTCTTGCTCGTCCTTTGTCGTGAACTTAACTATATTTTTAGTCAAGACGACTTTTTCGATTTCGTCCTTTGCGACCTTCTGCAGGAATTGCGAATAGCTAACTTCCTCCACAGGCTTTGGCGTTATCGTGAAGTAATCGTAAACAGTTACCGCAATAAAAATCGCCAGCAAATAAAACCCGACGTTGCGCAAAAAATTGTTCAATCAAAACGCTCCTTTGTCTTGAAAATTATTCTGCCTCAACTTTACTTGCCGCCGTAAACACTGCGATTGAGTATGCCCAAATACGGCAGGTTGCGATAATGTTGCGCGAAGTCAAGCCCGTAACCAACAATGAATTCATCGGGAACATCAAAGCCGCAATAATCAATTTTAACGTCGACTTTGCGGCGGCTCGGCTTGTTGAGAAGGGTGCAAATCTTGACGCTGTTAGCTTTCTTGTCCATGAAGTAATCGATAAGATAGTTCATAGTCGTGCCGGAATCGATAATATCCTCCACGAGCAAAATATCGCGTCCTTTGGGGTCGTTGTCGAGATTTTTAAGAATGTTAACTTTGCCGGTGGTGTGGGAATTTGCGTCGTAGCTGGAGGCGATTAGAAAATCGAATTGGACGGGAATGGTCAGCCGCCGCACAACGTCCGTATAAAACATGACTGCGCCGTTGA
>CAMJKR010000158.1 GCA_946406415.1 uncultured Selenomonadales bacterium
CAATCGGTGCGCTGATGAATTTAACCGAACTCATTGAGCAGGACGAAAATTTCTCGAAGGACAACTACTATCCTGCCGCTTTCCAATTCGGGCAGTACGAAAATATTCCCTACGCTCTACCATGCGAAAGCAATTTGACTTTCATGTTCGTCAACAAAACTCTCCTCGAAAAAGAAGGCATTACTCTCCCGAAAAACGATTGGACTTGGAAAGAATTTCTGGACATTTGCCAAAAAGTTACACGCGATACTAATGGCGACGGAGTTATCGACCAGTTTGGGTGCTACGATTATTCGTGGCAACACGCGGCAATTTCTAACGGCGTGCAATTCTTTCGCGAAGACGGCAAGACTTCTTATTTTGCCGACTCGCGCATGGAAGAATCCGTAAAATTCATAATGGAACTGCGTAGCGTCAACAACGGTCACGAAGTCACATCAAAAGACTTTGACATTGGACGAGTTGCTTTCCGACCATTTACTTTCGCCGAGTATCGAACTTACAAGCCTTATCCTTGGCGAATCAAAAAATATTCGTCCTTTGAGTGGGATTGCATAAAGATGCCTGCGGGACCTTCCGGCGGAAATATTTCTGTGATGGATACCTTGCTTGTCGGCATAAGCTCGCACACTCGCCACAAAGATTTAGCTTGGTCTCTCTTAAAGAAAATCTGCTACGACAGTTCAACTCAGCGAATAATCCTCCAACGTTCTCAAGCTTTACCTGTTCGGCGCGACGTAATAATTTCCGCCGGAGCGCAAGAGATTTTCTCTTGGGATTGGAATGAAACTGCGATCATGACTCCAATCGACATTTCAGATGCTATGGATACAGCTGTTATGCCGTTTAGATTCAAGAAATACAATCCGGCGATGCTCAATGCCGACACCGAACTTAATAAAATCATCATCGGCGTCATTCCATTGAACAACGCGCTGAACAAGTTACAGAAGGAGATAAATGCTTTTCTCCAGCAATAATTTTCTACCACAATTTTTACAAACCACTGTTTAACTCTCGTCGTCAGACGAATTTTTTTTTCTAGTTGACTCCGTTCTCTACTAGAAATTTATCTCTACCACAATTTTTGTAGTAGGGTCTCAGCAAAATCTACCACAATTTTTTGGCTGTGGTAGAAGTGTGGTAGATTCCTATCCCCATTTTCTACCACAATTTTCTACCACAATTTATTTTGCCACAAATGGCGTTCTGACGCCATTCTCCGAATTTCTACCACAATTTTCTACCACAATTTTCTACCACAATTTCTGAGTGTGGTAGAATTGTGGTAGAGATTTTTTCGCGTCCTGACGCCATTTCCGGGCAAATCTACCACATTACCACATCTACCACAATTTTTTATACACATATAGCGAAAAAAAAAGTGCGCGCGCGCAACGTGACTTCTGCAACAGCACGCGCATACTTTTTTTCTCTATAGGAAACTTACTTTTACTGTGGTATTGTGGTATTGTGGTAGAAAGTACATATAGATGGCGTCATTACGCGAAATTTTTTCTACCACAGTATCTACCACAGTTCTACCACAATTTTTTGGCTGTGGTAGAAATCCTCGTAAGTAGCGTTCTGACGCCATTCCCTTCCTCGCCTGTATCAATCTCTGTTGAAGGTTGGGGCGTGGGGAAGGGAACAAAAAAGCCCGTCCGTTTCTTGGACGAGCTAGCTTACTAAATTTAATATCCTATTCAACCGTCAAAAGCAGTTCTGCTAATTCTGTAACAGCGTGTATTTACTTTGCCGAGTTGCTTTTTGACCGTTGTAAGTGGTGTCTTGCGTCCCTTTTCGATTGTGTCGGCAGGGACGAAAAAACCATCAGCAACTAAGTCATCGACAAGTTTTTTGTAATCGAAACCGTCAGCGGAGCAAGTGTCTTGTAGGAATTTTGCCGCGATGTAAATGAATTTCGGGTCATCAAGCTTGCCACAAATGGCTTGCATTCGGTCGAGCGGAATATTGCCTCCTATGAATCGGCTTTGATTCTGGGCAATAATGCCCAAGACAAAATCTTTCTCTCTCGCTGTGTCGGAAATTTCTGCAGTGGTCGGGACAAGCGGAAAAATTTGAGTGGCGTTTAACTTCGCGTCTTGGAGAGCCGTGTCAAAGTTCTCGCCCAAAGCCGCGTTGAGTAAGGCGTCGGCAAGAGTGATAATCGCCATGTAGCGACGATATTCATCAAGGACATCGGGATATTTCTCGTCAAAATCCGCAACAATAGAATTGTAAGCCTTCTTCAATGTTTCAACACCAATCGCAGAAATTTGGTCGATAACAAGCGGGAAAGCAAGTCCGTAGTTGTCCTTGATAGAGTTGCGAATTTCTTTGCAGGATTCGGCGTCAAGAATGATTTTCGGCGCGGCAATGGTAAGCAAGCGAGTATTAGCTCCTCCTGTGACATTGTCGGGAAGTAAAAGCGTTTCGCCCGTCATGATAGGAATAGTGCGCCAGTCGTTCATTTTCTGCAAGCTTGAATCCTTATTGAGTTTAGTTCTGCCGATACCGTTGGCGAGAGCGTAAACGAGATTGTCGAAAGCCTCTTTAAGGCGATTGTCAGCAACTTGTTTCTCATCAACGAGAAAGGCATAGTCATTAACATCAGCGGCGGCTCCTGCAAGTCCATTTTTGGTAGCGTCGAAGGAACGAATCATTTTTTCAGATCCGACAGCGGACGCGCCAAGATACAGGGCGGTAGTTTTACCGGCGCGGGTCGGAGCATAGATATACAGCAAGAAATTTCTTTCGTTTAAAATTTTAAGAAGAATGGGAGCAACGGCGGCGGCAACAATCATTCTTGCGACGGGCGATTTTTTTGCCAGCTTGTAGATTTTTTTCCAAGCTTTAATGCTCCCCCTTTGTTGCAAAGATTTAGCGAATTGGCTCATTGAGTCTACGACGACATTGATATTTTTGTTCTTGTTTGCAATGGAGCAATCTTTACGCGGGTCAACAAAACAATCTTTGCCATTGAAATGGTACCAGCCGCAACGCGGCACTGTATATTTTATCGGAAAAATTTTTTCGTTTTGAGCGTTGAAGGCGTCGAAATAATCGACGAGTAAAGTGGCATTGGAACTTGTGACAGGTAAGCCATTATTGGCTAAATCAACGAGTTTGTTGCGATTGAAAATGATAGCGGCTTCAGTGGGAGGTAAAGTTTCCAGTTCTCCGTCCTGTGTCATGTAAGCCAATTCGAGTTTATAAATTTTTTCTTCGATGTTGTAAGCTTTGGATTTGATAATGACGGGTCGTCGGCAAACGGTGATAACGTCTTCACCGGCAATTTTTTCAATACCGTTTTCGCTGACGCTGTAGCCGGAAGGAATGACAAAGTTTTGTAAATCGTCATTTTGAGCAACGAAAGATAAGGAACGAATTTGAGCTTGGATTTCGTTTCGTTGTGCCAATAAATCGTTTTTGCGAGAACTAATCTCGATAGCTTTATCACGAATTTCGGCAAGCCAGTCTGTGACGCTAACTTTTTTATCTTTAGCGTTACGGTTACGCGAAGTTATTGCGCCTCTGAAGTCGGAAAAAACTTTTTTATCGAAGAGGCGAGCGAAAGCCGCCGCCTTGATGACTTCTTCAACAAAAACGGTGTCTGAGTCGAAAGATTCAACATCCCTAATCAGTTTCAAAGCCGCGTCTTTTTCTTTGTCCAAGTCAGCAATAGCTTTGGTGACTTTACGGAGTTCAGCTTTGAGTTCTGCAATTTTCGAGTCGCGAGCCGACGGCGGCGTAAATTCCAAAATGTTATCAATGCCAAAGTAGAGGTCGCCGTTATGTCCCTTCATGTCTTCGCTCAATATGCCCGACTTTACCCATCGTTCAACTGTGCTGTCGTCTACGCCGAAAATATCAGCCACTTCATCGACGGTAAAAAATCCCGCGTGACGGAAACTTAGTTCTTCGCCGAAATTATTCGTGCGGCGGCTTGGGTCCGATTTCTTAAAATAATCTGGGGAGATAGGTTCGGGATTTTTCTTCGCAAGTTTGTACATGTTTTGAAGAATGCCTTTTTGGTAGACGGCTTTGAGTTGTTCGACGCGCTCGCGATAGTAATACAGAGTATCTCCGTGTTTTTCGTCGGCACTGAAGAAGTAGCAACCTAAAAGTTTGCGCGTCCGCCAATGCTTAACTGTTGATACTGAAACATCGAGTTCGTCAGCAACTTCGCGGGTAGTCATTAGGGCTTGCAATTTCGGCGAGCCTTTGTTATCATTGCCCATAGAAAAATCGCTCCTTTCTGGAGTTGAATATATTGAACGTGAAGAGCCTTCCGTGGCTACAGTGTGATTCCTTCCAGAAGTCATTGTAGCATATCGGAAGGTTCTTTGCAATGTTTTCCATTCGTGATAAATCTCTTTAGCATCATAGCCATTAAGCTCGGCGAGATGATAGAGAGTGCCAATGTCGTAACCGTCGCGGTTAAAGCCGTTCCATTTGTATTCGCATTCGCCGTCTTTGAAACGTTCATCAGCGCGACTCCAATTTTCCCAGTCGCTACAGTCGCAACCGGTGTTTTTCAAAGCCATACCGACAGCGAGCCACTCGTCATAAGTTAAGCTTGAAGGTGGGATAAAATCGAGCATACGACGAACGCGAAAAATATTAAAATCTCTGTCTTCGGAGAAGTCTTCGTTAAATGTCTGCGCTGATTTAGTCGGAGTGGTAGTTGGTTGTGCTTTTTTTGTTTCTGCAAGAATCATTGCGTTCAATTTTTCATCGAGTTGAGCGGGAGAAAAGCGCAAGCCGGAGTCTTCGACAATATGGCAGAGAGGGGCATTGTCCTTGCCGAGTTTATAGTTGAAGGTGCTAGGAGTGCGCATAACTCTAGGTAAATCGCTAACGCCGTCAATAATTATGCCGTTCGCCCGTGAGCGAATCACGTCAAGTAGCAGATTGTTTCGACGTTTAAGTTGTTCGCGATTTAGGTCGGTGATAGCGATTGGTGTATCGAAGATATAATAGGCGTGAAGTCCGTATCCCGAATGGATAATCAAACTGGGAGTGAAGGGCAGAAAGGATTTCGCCTCGTCAAAGTCAGCGGCGAGTTTTGCGGGGTCGCCTTTATGAGCTTTGGAACGAATGTCAATATCGACGACACAAGCGATTTGATAAGAAACGACGAATTCATCGCCACGCTTACCGTCAGTAGGTTTAACGCAAACAGTATTGACAGAATGCCAGACATCAACGCCGCAATCAGAGAGTTGTACAGCTTTTTTAGCCATATCAATCCGTTGAGTTTCGTCGTTGATGGCGAAAGAAAAGATGCCGCGCTGTTTCGTCCACAGGTAAGCGAAGTGCGGCACGGTGATTTTGCTATAAAGTAGATTGAAAAAGTTTACGGTATCGCTGATGCGGCTTTGCTTTTCGTCGACGATTGTGATAGAATCTGTATTGAAATTATTAGCACTTATAAAGTTTGGTTCTGCGCCTTCAGTGGCGTAATTTTTTTTGTCTTGTGGTGTAGGGTCTGCTGATAGTGATTCAAGAGGTTCTTTCATTTCTTAATCTCCTTCAACAACAAAATGTCTATAGATATATTGTCGCTGAGTATATCATTTACTTTATTACTTGTCAAAAAAAGTAGCCTTGAAAGGTTACTAATATTTTATTATGTGTTGAAAGATAGTGTTACGTTTGAATTACAATTCGCGAACAATTTTTTTATCAAGTAACTCATCCTTATCGAGTTCGCTCATAAGTTCCCAATCCTTTTCCATTTCCAAAGCATTGCCGTCCAAACGAGCAACGAGTCGAGCGGCTTCCGGTTCCATTAAAATTGCGTCGGCTATTAGCGATGCTACTTGATGATTTGACAATGTATCGGAACAAGTGACGCGATAACGAGTGCTGACTT
>CAMJKR010000159.1 GCA_946406415.1 uncultured Selenomonadales bacterium
GCTGATAAACTCTTTTCCGCCGTCCATGCCAACAATTTTATTTTTAAGAATCAAACGGCTATTAGGGACAGTGTACAAAATTTGTTGCCACGTAATCAAAATCGCGTCTGTTATCTTTTGAAATTGATTAAAACTACCAAACGTTATAAAGCCATTTTTAATACACGGTGGCTCGGTGGCTGGTTCCTTTGTACTTGTCGGCTCGTAACAAATGTGGCTATGCGGGAGCGTGATAACTTTCTCCGTGAAAAATTTTTCGTCGCCTGCACAATAAACGTCCGCTAAAAAATAATCAACGCAATCAAAGCCCGTGCTGAACATGTCACCAACGCCCACGACTTGAACGGAGGCAGGGCGATAAGCCATAACAGCAAGGCGATTGCCTGTAGTGTGTCCAGACAAGTCAAATAAAATATCAATCTCGTCATCGTAGATGAGTTTTGCCGCTTGCTCGTCTTTTAAATCGTAAATGTCGCGCCAATTATTGATAGCCATACGCAGATAATTATTAACTTTATCTTTAGTCTTATCGTTTGAATAACAATAGATATCGAAAAGATTTTTATCAAATTTTGTCATCAAAGACCACGACCAATTAATTACAGGGTGCAAATGGAAATCGCCGGAGATTAACCCTATACGAATTTTTTCGTGATCGTAAAATCGTCTTTGGAAAGGTTGATTGGTCAAATTCTTTTTAAATTTATCGCGAAAAGCGTGTAAGTCAGCAACAGAAAAATTTTCCGAGACGTTCGCCAAGAAAAAAGCATTCTCAATCGCGTTAAAAGGAAGTCTTTGGGTATCGTCCAAATCTAAAGCTGAACAGCAATATTTAAAAGCATCCTCGTTTAAAGCCAAAACGCCGCAATTCTTACCGATAAGCGCGAAAACTTTCATGGCAAAATTTTTCCCCTTAGGCGAAGAAAAATCCAGTAGCGGCAAAAGTCTTTTAAGCGCGTAGTACTCTTTTACATCATTTTTTTGAGCATTCCAGATACCAGCTTCCAAAACATGCGCGTCTTTGTAATTAGGCGCGGCACGTTTAATCTTTTCCAAAATTTTCAACGCCGCATCATAATTTTTGGCGTCGGATAGTTTTTCTGCCTTTGCATACATTTCTTGGATATTCATTGTCTGTGCACCTTCAAAAAATGTTCGATACGATTCAATGCCTCAGAAATTTTTTCGACGCTCGTGGCATAAGAGCAACGCACATGACCCGCGCCACATTTGCCGAACGCCGTACCAGGAACTAATGCGACGTGCTCAGCTTGAATTAATTTTTCGGCAAAAGCCTCTGAATTCAATCCGCTCGACGTGATATTTGGAAAAATGTAAAAGGCTCCACGCGGCTCGAAACTGTTCAAGCCCAAAGTTTTAAAGCCGTCGTAAATTAATCGGCGTCGCCTGTCGTAGTCGGCAACCATTTTTTTCATATATTTTTCGCCGCGCTTTAACGCCTCAATCGCTGCCATCTGCGCGGTTATCGGCGCACAAAGTATCGTGTACTGATGAATTTTCGTCATCGCCCCGATAAAGTCCGGATTGCTCAACGCGTAGCCAATTCGCCAGCCCGTCATCGCATAAGCCTTGCTGAAACCGTTAAGCAAAATTGTCCTGTCGCGCATTTTCGGCAGAGTGGCAAAACATTCGTGGATGCCGCCATAAGTCAAGTCGCCGTAAATTTCATCGGATATAACAATCAAATCATGCGCCGCCGCGAAGTCCGCAATTTTTAATAAGTCCTCGCGCTCCATAATCGCGCCCGTCGGGTTGTTCGGATAGCCGATTAAAATTGCTTTGGTTTTGTCTGTTAAGAACGGTTCCAACTCTTCGGGCGTGATTCGGAATTCGTTTTCAATTTTGGCAGGCACGCTAACTGGAACGCCATTCGCCATAAACGTGCACGCTTGATAGGAAACGTAGCACGGCTCCGGAATTAAAACTTCGTCGCCTGGATTTAAAATCGCACGCAACGCCAAATCTAAAGCCTCACTCACACCGACTGTAACTAAAATATCCGTGTCAACGTCGTAGCTTAAATTAAATTTTTCCGAATAATGGCGGGCAATTTCCTCGCGCAACTTCAACATGCCGCGATTGGCAGTGTAGCTCGTGTAGCCGCGCTCCAAGCCGTAAACGCAACTTTCACGAATCGGCCACGGCGTTACAAAATCAGGCTCGCCTACGCCCAAAGATATTACGTCCTGCATTTTCGCCGCAATATCAAAAAATTTCCTAATGCCGCTCGGCGCAATGCTTTTAACCGAAGTCGACAACTTATCTTGCCACGTCATGGCGCAACCACCAACCTGCGGTCGCGTTCGTCATCTTCCATTATCACGCCGTCTTTCTTATACGCCTTCAACATGAAATGGCTTCGCGTTTGTGTCACGCCCTCAATCGTCGACAGGCGCGTTGCTACGAAATTTGCCACGTCTTTTAAAGATTTGCCCTCGATGATTACTAGCAAGTCAAAGTTGCCGCTCATTAGATAAACCGTGCGCACCTCGTCGAAACGATAAATCCTCTCTGCTATTGCGTCGAAGCCGACCTCGCGTTGCGGCGTCAAATTTATTTCTATTACCGCCGTTACATTATCATCGCCGAATTTTTCCCAGTTAATCAACGCGCCATAAGACAGGATAATTTTTTCCTTTTCCAGCCCAGAGATTTCCTTTTCGATTTCGTACTCCGATTTTTGCAACATTGCCGCCAGCTCGCTCGTCGACAAGCGGGCGTTGTGCTCCAACAGTTCTAAAATTTCTTTCATGTCAATCACCTCTCTCAATCATCATCGAGTAGAAAACTTCAGCGTCGTGCAATTCGGCAAATTTTTTTATCGCTCTCATGCCGCCGCGACTGTGGTCAAATTTGTCGTTTATGGCGCACAACATTTCTAAAAAATCTTCCAAAGTCATTCGCCGCCGCGAAATTGTCGTTAAAACCGCCGCAAACTCCAACGCCCGATAAGTCGTCACGAACACCCGACAATTAAAAGCCTCATCGCCTGCAAACGCGCTCGGATAACACCGCATGATAAATTCATTAACCAAATAATTTTCCAGCACGATTGAAAAGTTCCCGCGCAGTTGCGTCAAAATATTTTTCCGGTGCTCCCGATAAATTTCTGCCAACTGATTTTTTTTGCTGATTGTCAAGTTCGCCTCGTAAGTTTCTCCGAAAATTTCCGCTAAGGCCGCCGCGTGATTTTCCTCGTCGAAGTCAACGGGCACGGAAATTTTTTCGCCCAAAAATTCGCAGAGATTTTCCAGCCGCTGATTTATCGACAAGTCTCGACGTTGCAAAATTTTTATCGCGGCGCGTTGCCTGTCCAAAAATTTTTCGGCGGGCAATGAAATTTTTTCCGTGAAGTCAAACACTTGCCGCGCTTTAAGTTCTTCGACGACTTCAAAAGTTATCGGCTCTTTGTGCAGAAGGATTTCAATCGCCGCGACGGGACAAGTTAGCGTCATTGCCTGTAAAAAAATTCCTGCGTCGAGTTTGTAAGTTACACGCGGGAAACTTTGACAAATCGCCGTTAAAAATTCCTCGCCGTGCTTGAGTTGCAACTTGCATAGAAAATTTTCGTCGAGAAATGGACACGCGCCCGAACGTTGCATTTTGAAAGCCTGCGCGGACTCGTCGACGTGTTGAAAAATTTTTTGGCGGTCATCGGCGGGGAGGCGCAAGAATTTTTCCCGCGTCTCCTCGTCAAGCACAATCCGCCAATCACGACAACACCGCGAACCACAAGCTTTGCCGTCGCACTGGAAATTTTTTACGTAAGTAGGTTGATAAATTTTCATCTGATAAAATGCGTAGGCGTCCATTCTTCAAGCTTAGGCAAGCCGAATTTTTCTTTGCCGAGCGCGATACTCTTCATAAGGAACGTCATATTACGAGCGAGCGTCCGCATAGTTTGCAAGCCTTCAATGTCCTGCGCCGCTTCGCCGGAATTCATGCCGTAAACCATATTCCAATATTGACTGGTCGCAATCGTCATGCCCGTGTTGCCAAAATATTTGTTAAATACGTCATAAGCCGCAGAGCACCCGCCACGCCGCGCAACCACTACACCCGCGCCAACTTTACCGGTCTTGTCCTGCGTAAACGTGCTGTAAAAAAGTCTGTCGAGGAATGCAAGAGCCGCTCCATTGGGCGAGGCGAAATAAACCGGCGCACCGATAACAAAACCTTCCGACTCCATGAAAATCGGCGCAATCTCGTTTACAACGTCATCGAAGACGCAACGCCCAATCTTGAAACAATTTTGACAGGCGGCGCACCCGCGAATAACTTTATTGCCAATGTGGAAATAATTCGTCTCGACGCCTTCCGCCTCGAAAACTTTAATCATCTCTTTGAGCGCGATGCTCGTGTTGCCGTTGGCTTTGGGCGAACCGTTAATCAGTAAAACTTTCATGTTGAGCACTCCTTTCTATACGCTTGAAGAATATTTTGACGCGGCGGGCGAAAATCCTTTTGCCAAATAAAAGTTTGCGTTTTAGTGATAAAAGATTTAAAATCTTTTGCATAAATAGCTATTTAGGAGATGTTTTGAAATGAAAATTGTTGTGCTTGATGGCTACACGCTCAACCCCGGCGATTTGAGTTGGGACGCGCTGAAAACTTTGGGCGAATGCAAAATTTACGACCGCACGAGCTTGACCGACGACGCCGAAATTATTTCTCGAATCGGCGACGCGGAAATTGTTATAACGAATAAGACGCCGCTCACGAAAAAAATCCTCGACGCTTGCAAAGTAAAATATATCGGCGTGTTGGCTACTGGTTATAACGTCGTCGACATTGCGGCGGCTAAGGAAAAAAATATTCCCGTCACGAACATTCCCACTTACGGCACGCAATCGGTTGCGCAATTCGCCTTTGCTCTGCTGTTAGAAATTTGTCATCACGTGGCGCACCACAATCAAGCCGTTCACGAGGGACGTTGGGAAAATTGTCCGGACTTTTGCTTTTGGGATTATCCGCTGATTGAATTGGCGGGCAAAACTATGGGCATTATCGGCTACGGGCGAATTGGTCAAACGACGGGCAAATTGGCGCAGGCGTTCGGCATGAAAGTTATTGCGTTCGATTCAATGCGCGAAGTCGGTACTAAGCTCGGCGATTGCCTCTTTGTTGAACTCGACGAACTCTTTGCAACTTCCGACGTTATCGCTTTGCATTGTCCGCTGTTCCCGTCGACGCAAGGAATTATTTGTAAGGAAAATATCGCTAAAATGAAAGACGGCGTTATAATTTTAAATAACAGTCGCGGTCCGTTGGTTGTCGAACAGGATTTGCGCGAAGCTCTCGACAGCGGTAAAGTTTTGGCGGCGGGGCTTGACGTCGTAAGCACCGAACCGATTAAGGGCGATAATCCTCTGCTCGGCGCGAAAAATTGTTTTATTACGCCGCATATCAGCTGGGCACCAAAAGAATCACGCGAACGGCTCATGAATATTGCCGTTGAAAATCTTAAGTCGTGGCTCGCGGGCAATCCCGTCAACGTCGTCAACAAATGAAGCATATAATTTCCCTATTCGTACTCGACGCGCTGATAAGTGGAGCGGTGGCGGCGTGGCTGTATTTTACACGGGGCGTTGACGCGGCATTAATGACAGGACTTTCAATTTTCGTCGCCTTATCGCCAATCTGTTTAATTTTTGCCGCGCCGTTCACTTTGTACTTGGCAAAAAGAAAAATCGCTAAACACGGCGTAAAGTTAAACAACCCCGACGCGCTGAAACTTTTAAAGGAAGTTAACATTGTCGCTTTGCCATATAATCGGGTGTTGACGGGCGGCGAATTTTACATAACAGATTTGGTGCCGGAGGGCTTGAATCAACCGACACTGTTGGCAAT
>CAMJKR010000160.1 GCA_946406415.1 uncultured Selenomonadales bacterium
CCACAGAAAGGATCCAAAACACAATCTCCCTCGCCCGTGCTAATTTTTATTATTCTTTCTAAAAGTTCTATGGGCTTCTGAGTGGGGTATCCAGTACGTTCTTTTGCTTTGGGATTTAAAAGAGGTATATTCCACACATCAGATATTGGAACACCTTTTTTTTCTTTGGCTGCAACGATAGTTCCTTTTTCATCCCGTTTGTAAATAACTTTTCCCATGCTATCGCGCTCTCGTTCTTGTAGAATCTGATCAACATTAGTAGTGACAGAATAATTACTATACAGGATATTAAATTTATAACGATTTCCTTTGGTATAATAAAAAATATTTTGATGAGCAGACAATAATCCCTTTTTTGAATTTGACCATCTTTTATATGCCCATATAATTTCACTCCTGAAATTTTCAGTGCCAAATATATCGTCAAGGAGTATTCTTAAATGATGAGAGGCAGAAACATCACAATGAAGAAAGATGCAGCCTGTTGATTTCAAAATTCGTTTCATTTCCTCGATACGAAGGCGCATATAATTTAGGTATTCATCAAATGAATTCCACGTATCAGAAAACTCATACTTTATTCCATTTGTGTCAGATAAAGACTGTACCTTTTGCGTATAAAACGGCGGGTCTAAGTAAATCATATCAACTGATTGGTCAGAAATACTTTTCATTACCTCAAGACAGTCCGAATTGTATATCATAATCAGCTATTCAAACGAGAGGTAGCAATTTGCTCAAGAATTTCGAGCAAATCAATTCCCGTAAACTCTTTTAAATAATGCCAAGCTGACTCACCGTAATAGTATTTCCCGCCTATTTCTGTATACAGTTTTTCTAAGGCAGCTTGAATTTTCTGGGCTTGCACTCTTTGCGGGTAATAAAACATTACTCTTATAGGAACATATCCTTTTTCATTGATGACTTTAACACGTGTCCGTTCTTTCGTTACGTGACCGCCATCAGTTGTAGCATCGCGCCATTTAATTTCATGTGCCTTATTTCCGACTAGACAATCGATTTCAAATGTTTTTGGACGACTACCTAGTGTATTTGGTATTTTTATCTTAGCAGCATCAAGATATTTATACTTCATACAATAAATTGCTGCCTCTTCTAAAAATTCTCCAGCATACATATACAGAAATCGCCCTTTGTTTTGATATAAATCAATGAGCTTTCCTTCTTCGTCGTCGGAGATACCTAAAACTCGGTACATAAGATAGTGTGAATTATTATCACTTTTCATTTCCTCAAATCTGGCTTCTACCTGCTTTTTTTAAAGCTGCTAAATATTTATCTGCTAAAGCGCGTAAAGCTACATATACTTCTTGATTCATGCAACCTCTCCTCTGTTACATTATAACACAACCATATTTAAAAGAATTTTAAAGAAAGTAAATGCGCTAAGGTTATAGCATTATGCTTAAATGTCGGTGTACTTTTTTTGCCTAATCATTATAAAATATTAATAATGATTTGTGAATAAAGTTTATGAGGTATATTCGAGATTCCAATTACGCTTTTATCGCCCGGCTCGCTAATATTTTAAATGCTTCAAACTCATTCAACGCATTTTTTGTTATCTGCTCCACTTCTTCTAAATATTCGTCCACTGCACTATAAATTTTGGGTAATTCGTCCGGTAAAACTTTCTGGCAGTAAAAATTCAATCGTCCGTCACATTTTACGCCGCCTTTTTCCAGTCCGAAGAAAATTCTTTGCTTGTTCGCGCTGAATTCTCCAAACGCGGCGATTTGACCTAAACAATCCGCTAAAATTTCGTCCAGTGCGTGATTTTTCATGCCGCCAAGCAGTCGCAACGTCTCATAATGCGCTGACTCATGCCGCAATCTTATCATATAAGATTTTTCTAGCCAATCTTCAGCCGTGAGGGATAATTTCTCAGCCGAAATGTTGCTATAGGGTGCCGCGTTTAACAATATCACTCGGTGCCTATATATTTTCTCAGCTCGACAGGGTATTGTAAATGCATTGACCGTAAGCGGATATTTTTTTTCCTCCCGCGCCGTCAGCAACGCTACCATTTGGCAAAAATCATCGTGATTCGCCGTAGAAATTATCGGAAGTCGCCCGCCTAACGTCTGCTTAAATTCGATTTTCAACGCCGAAATGTTTTTCCAATCAAATTTTCTCGTCGGCAATTCAAATTCTTTGCTTAGAAATTCCAAAACCGCGAAATTTTCTTTAGCCGACCACGCAGTTATAAATTTTTCGTCCGCAAGCGGCAATTCCGGAAATTTTTTCGGCAATTCGTAGCTGTGCGATAAATATTCTGCCGCCGTCATCAATTTTTCCATTATATTTTAGACCCCTTCTTGAGAATGGTGATAGAAGTAAGAAATTGGGATTTTCGCGCCTGTTGAGCGGTTTTCAACTGTATAGCATTAAAAATTTTCTTTTCGTAAGTCAAACGAATATTTTCCGCGCCGATTAGAGCTTGAAAAAGCAAATTAGCAGAAATAAATGCGTAATGAATCCCTCCGCCCGTGCCAGTATCATTTAATCCGGCGGCATCACCGATGAAAAATGCATTTTCGTTACAGGAAAGTAAAATTTTATCAATCGGAATCGCCGCGCCACGTATCGAAATATTTTGCTCAATTCCAAGCTCCAAACAAAAATTTTTAATGTTATTGCGGCATATTTGGACTAAATTTTTCTGTCTACTGAAAGATGAACCGCCGCAACCGACCACAGCAATTTTTCCTTGTGGAATGTACCAGCAATAGCCCCAATCGACTTGACCGCTAAAAATTTCGGGCAAATAAGCAAAAATCAGTTCATCAGATACGCAAGGCATTTGAAATTGGATTGTCGGAATAATTATCGGGCGTTTTCCCGTCAACAATGTGCGCAGTTTGCTTGACGCTCCGTCCGCGCCGATTATGAATTGAAATCGAATTGCAAATTGCGTTTTGTCGCGTAAATCCAGAAAATACGCTAAAGAATTATCCATATCGACGCTTTTAAGTGCTACGCGATCGAAAAGTTTTGTTCCAACTTCTAAAGCGCGTTCAATAGCGAAATTATCCAAAGATTTTCGCGGCAAAGTGAAAATTTCCGCGTTGTCGGCAAAAATTTCTTTTCCGGCGAAGCATTGACGAAAACCTTTTACCTTATGAAGCGGCAATACTTGTTGCGGATTCTCGCCATAAATTTTTTCAAAAATTTGAAGTGCAGGACTTGGCACGATACCGCCGCAAAGTTTATCTTTGGTTTTTGCGTCTAAAATTTCAGCCAAAATCACTTCCGAACCCGAACGGCTCAGTAAAAATGCCAAAACACTTCCCGCCAAGCCGGATCCGATGATTAAATATTGCGTACTGAAGACCTTCATTAGTTTTCCTCCTTTGTAAATGGCTCGTCGCTCAAAATTTCCGTTTCAGATTTTCGCACAGGCTGTATATCTTTTTCGGAACGCTTTTTAACTTTTCCGTTCTCGTCTAAAACCGTCGAAGGCGCAACGGCGGATTTTTCTAAAGCTTTCGTCGCATTTTTGCCATTTTCGACTGCGGCGGAGTAAATTGCCGCGTCAATTTCAATCGGTATGCCCATTGCCTTTTCCAGTTGCGCTTTGTTCATGTTGTAAGAGTAAAGCGCGTCAAAGTAATTAACTTGAGCATTCGTCAATTTTTCTTGCGCGTCCATTACCGGCAAGTTTGTATCTTCGCCCTCTTCATAGCGCACTTGAGCTATTAAAAATTTTTCCTTAGCTTCCTCGATTGCCTCTGCCGTAATTTTTATATTTTCTTCCGCGATTTTTAAATTTGTGTAAGCGTTATGAACTTCAAGCCGAATTGTTTCGAGATTTTCTCTTGCAAGCGATTCAGCTTTTCTCTGCGCCGATTTTGCTTGCGCAACTCGTGTGGAAGTTACATTGTTGTCAAAAATATCCCATTGTAAACTGATTCCCGCCGCCCAATTCTCTTTAGTTTGGTCAGCTTTAAAAGCTCCTTCGCCGGTCATTGAACCTTGAACTATTGCCGCAACGCTGGGACGAAAACCAGATTTTGCCGCATTTATTTGAGCTTCAGCGCGTTTTATTTCGTAAATGGCGGCGATTCCGTCGGGGCGATGCTCCAATGCATATTCCAAACATTCAATTTCGCTTTCCTCGTGAGGCAAATACTCTAAATTATCGCTTATGGCAAGTGGTGTATCCGTCGGCAAGCCGATAATGTTGTTGAGATTAGCCACCGCGTTTTCATAATTTCCGCGTACCGTGTTAAGTCCTTGTCGGCTGTCTGCAATTTGAACCTTTGTTTCGATTACATCCGACATAGCGACATTGCCGACATCGTATTGAATTTGAACTACTCGCAAATGTTCGTTTAAGTTATTCAATTCTTCTTGACGAACTTTCATAAGGTTTTTACATTGCAAAACTTGATAATAAGCCTGCGCGGTTTGGAATTTGACTGCTTGACGAGTATTTTCCAAAATTAAATCAGCAGAAGTCAAACCAAAGTCCGCCGATTTAATCTGCCCTTCGAGTTGCCCGCCGGTGTAAAGCGGTATCGACAAAGTTAAAGTATTTGAATTGGAACTTTTATATGGCGGGTAATCTGCAAGATTTATATCACGTTCCCTGCGAGCTTCTTCGTCCATTGCTCTGAATTGGTAACGAGCCTCTCTTGCCGAATTATAATTTCTGCCGCCAATGCGCATTGAAGAGCTACTCCAACTTAAAGTCGGTCCAAAATTTTTTCGGGCGGCTGAAAGTTCCAATCTTGCTGATTCTCTGTCCTCTTGCGCCTGTTCGATTAAGCGATTGTTTTCGAGTGCAAGGGAAATCGCTTCTTCCAGCGTTATTGTCAAATTTTCCTCTGCATTTGCCGCGCCCGTAAAAATTATAATTGCTGTCATCAATGCCACTGAAAAAATTTTCATGACGTTGTACCTCATAAATTCAGATTTAGTTCATTATACTTGATTTTGGCAGAAAAAAATACACCGGCGAAAATTTTTACCGATGTATTTTTTATTTGTTGTCTGTGGAGTTTTTGCGTCAAATTGCCTCGACGACGCCGACGTTTTTATAAATCATGACGTTTTTGCCGCGAGTGGAGGACATGAGCGAAACGGTTTTAACTTCCATTTCTCCGCTGGGCGGATTTTTCAGCAATTCTTCCATGCTTCCGTTGAATTCTGCTCTGCGTACTAAGGTTATGTGAGGAGAAAATTTTTTTCTGTCAAATGGCACGTCATGTTCCGCAAGGGCTTTACGCAGTCGCCGAACATAATTTGCAAGTGGGACGTTTTGCGCGATTCCTGCCCAATAGAGGTCTCGGAAATTTCCAATGCCGTCGAGCCGCAAATTAAACGCGCTGAATGGCACGGAATTCATTGCCTCCAAGACAGCGGTCGGGTTTCCGTATTCTCCAATGAAAGCCAACGTCAAATGAAGATTTTCGACGGGCGTAATATTTCCGCGTACTCCCAAAACTTCCCACTCCGATTGCAAATTAATCAAAGCTTGCAAAATTTCTTCGTTGAATTCTATAGCAATAAAAAGTCGCATTGTATCATTCCTTTATGTCATTAACTTACCGGCGGAATTTCGGAGAGATTAGCTTTCTGTTTGTCAGTTGTCAAAACCGGCTCTCGGACACTCATCAAAGCAATTTGGATGCACATAGTCATCACAAGGATCACCAACGATTGGGCACCAGCCGCCGCCGGCAACTGCTTTAAGTTGTTGGCTGTCAAGTTCGATGTCGTCCAATTCGGAAAGATAAGCCTCTGCCTCTTCCAAAGTCAACTCAATGCTTCGCTTTTTGCAAGTTCAACGAGTTGTTCG
>CAMJKR010000161.1 GCA_946406415.1 uncultured Selenomonadales bacterium
ATTTTTCGGTGTCGAATTCGATAATGTTGACAATGGAACCTTCAGGATAGTCTGAAAGATTAATATTGGCAACGTCCGAGGGCGCAGGATAATCTTTTTCGTCGAGACCGTCGAGCCACGTGCCCATTGCGTCCACAATCCAGAACATAGCGTCGGATAAATCTTCGCCCTGCGTCAAACAGCCCTGCAAGTCGGGAACAACTGCCCCAAAAGATTTTTTGCCTGAAGCTGTCTCGTCGGGGAAGAAAATCACGGGATAATAACATTTAGACATCTACAATCACCTCATTTTAATTTAGCCTCACGCAATATCTTGTGCTCAATTCCTTTACCTAATTCGTTGCTGTGCATAGGCACATACGTAACAGCTTTTGTCGTCGGGTTAATCATTTTTTTGATGACCGCCTTTGCCGCCGTCCGCTTTACGAAATCCATTTTTCTGAAGGTATCGAAGCATTTCTTTTGGCGTCATGGGCATTGTAGTTTCCTCCTCGCGTGCAGTTATACACAATGGAAAATTTTTTGTCAATAAAGGAGATGAGGCTTTGGCTTATAAAGATTTACGCGAATTCATTGCAGAACTTGAGAAAAGAAATTTGCTCAAGCGAATAAAAATTCCCGTCGACGCGGAACTTGAGATAACTGAAATAACTGACCGCGTTTCTAAGTTTAAGGACAGCCGCAACGTCGCCTTGCTGTTTGAAAATGTTCGCGGCTATGATATGCCTGTTTTGATGAATGCGTTTGGAAGTTATGAGCGAATGGCTCTTGCGCTGGGCGTGGAAAAATTGGACGACGCGGCGGACGATATTCGCGAAATTATGAAGTTGCCGTATTTGTCGCTTAAGAACCGCTCAAATATTTTTTCTATCGTTTCAACGGCGCATAAGGCGATTAACTTTCCAAAATATATCAAGAACGCGCCCTGCCAAGAAGTCGTCGAGGTTAATCCGTCGCTTGATAAAATTCCTATCTTAAAGTGCTGGCCTAAAGACGGCGGAGCTTTTATAACTTTGCCGCTAGTCTTTACTAAAAATCCCAAAACCGGCAAGCGCAATGTCGGTATGTATCGTTTGCAGAAATATGACGCTCGTACAACCGGTATGCATTGGCACATTCACAAGAACGGCGCAGAAAATTTCCGCGACGCGCAAGCTTTAGGCTCAAATAAAATCGAGGCGGCTGTTGCAATCGGCACTGACCCTGTTGTAACTTATGCCGCGACTGCTCCACTTCCCCGCGATGTCGATGAAATGGTTTTTGCGGGCTTCTTGAGGAAAAAATCCGTTGAGCTTACCAAATGCAAAACCGTCGACTTGGAAGTTCCAGCGACCGCCGAAATTATTTTGGAAGGTTACGTTTCAACTGACGAATTGCGCCGCGAAGGTCCTTTTGGTGACCATACCGGCTATTACTCGTTAGCTGACGATTATCCCGTTTTCCACGTCACTTGCATAACGCACAGGAAAAATCCAATTTACTTCGCGACCGTCGTCGGCAAACCACCTATGGAAGATTGTTATATGGCTAAAGCAACGGAAAGAATTTTCTTGCCGCTCCTGCAACAACTTTTGCCCGAAATTATCGATATTAACATGCCTCTCGAAGGAGTTTTTCATGATTGCGTTATCGTCTCCATAAAAAAACAATTCCCCATGCACGCAAGAAAAGTTATGCACGCGCTTTGGGGCTTAGGGCAGATGATGAACGTCAAGATGATTATCGTCGTCGATTCGCATGTTAACGTTCAAAATTTGAGCGAGGTTGCTTGGCGCGTCTTTAACAACATTGACGCCGAACACGACCTCGAAATTGTTCATGGACCGCTTGACGTGCTTGACCACTCGTCGCCTTATGCAAAATGGGGCGCCAAACTCGGCATTGACGCAACTAAAACTTTGGCGGAGGAAGGGCACGCCCGCGAATGGCCTGACGAAATCGAAATGTCGCCCGAAGTTAAAACTCGTGTCGATAATATTTGGAATTCATTGGGGTTGAATTGATATGAAAAATTTTTTTGAACGCCTCTCGTGGCAAATGATTTTCGCCGCGTATTTGGCGATATTTTTTTTGCGCAACTTGTTAATGCCGAACGTAGCTGATGATCTTTCCTACAAATTTATTTGGGACGGCGCGGGCAAAGGAAATTTAATAAACGGCATTGATCCAAGTCGCTTGCAACCTGTGGAAAGTTTTTCGGACATTTTAATTTCTCAGTGGCAACATTATTTTGCTTGGGGCGGGCGGACGGTTGCTCATATCTTTGTGCAATTTTTCGTTTGGCAAGATAAAATTTTCTTCGACGTAGCAAATGTTTTTGTATTCGCGGCATTGGTTTTGCTACTGTTCAAAGTCGGGACGGGCTTGCCTCTGCGCGAAATGAATAAAAGTTATCTGCTACTGATTTTAGCGGGAATTTATTTCTGCACGCCGGCGCAAATAATAACGACGATTTGGCTAACGGGAACTTGCAATTATCTTTGGATGTGCACGCTTGAAATTTTATTCTTGCTACCGTTCGCTGAATATTATCGCCGAAAAAATTTTCTTCCTTATCCATTAATCCTTGTCCCTTTTCTCGGATTTTTAACTGGCTGGTCAAGTGAACCTGGCGCGGCAGTCACGATTTTTGTAACGTTCATGTTCCTAATACACTTCCGCAGAGAAAAAAATCTTCAGTCGTGGATAAAAGTCGGATTTATATTTTTGCTCGTCGGATTTGTAATTTTAATGCTCGCGCCGGGTAATTTGCACCGAATGGAATTGATAGGCGATCATTTGCCGCCCTCCAAAGTTCAAATGCTTTACACGAATTTTTTTAACGGATTCCTGCCGGTTTTCTTGCGCGAAGTGATTTTGTTCGTGCCGATAATTTTTTATTTCGTCAAGGCAAGAACTTCGCCGGAAGTCACGAAATTTATCTTGACGTTTGCGGCGGCGTCGATTTTAAGTTTAGCGGTTATGATGTTTGCGCCCATGTTCCCCGAACGCGCCGGCTTCCCTTCAACGATATTTTTATTAGTTGCCTCGCTCGCCGCGCTGAAAGAAATTTTGCCGCTCGTTGAAAATTTTTTCCTCCGCCAAATAAAAATTGTTGCCGTTCTTGCTATCGTCTGGTCGATAAGTTTGCTCGGCTGTCTTTACGTCGAATACAGTTTCCACAATCAAATTGAGGACAGATATAAAATTGTTGCCGCGCACAAAAACGACGACTTAGTTGTTGTCCCGCCGATTAAATTGCCCGCGTGGTCTGAAACGCTTTTAGGCTCGCGCACGTGGGATAAGCTGACACTTTTATTGGGCGGCGACTTAAAGAAGTACGATTACAATAACCGCAACATAATTTTTGCGCGCGTTAACGGCTTGAAAAAAATCGTGACGTCGGATAAGGAGGATTAAACTTGGAGAGACACGGACTGATAATCGTACACACGGGCGACGGCAAGGGCAAAACTACGGCGGCACTCGGCTTAGCAATGCGGGCGTTTGGCGCGGGATTGAAAGTTTTAATTTTGCAATTTATCAAGGGCGTAAAACGTTCAGGCGAATTGCAAGCTTTAGAAATTTTAGGCGTCGAAGTTAAACAGTTGGGGTTGGGCTTCATTACCAAAGAAAATTTCGCCGAACAAAAAAAATCAGCGCGGGCGGCTCTTGAACTTGCTAAGAAAAAAATTTCGTCGGGCGCGTGGGATTTGATTATTCTCGACGAAATAAATTACGCGGTAAAATTCGGCTTGCTTGACGCGGAAGAAATTTTGGAGTTGATAAAGATTCGTCCACCGCAAATGCATTTGGTATTCACGGGACGCGACGCCCCGCCCGAATTGATTGACAAAGCCGACCTCGTTACAGAAATGAAATTAATCAAGCACCCGTTCAAAAAGGGAATTGTCGCGCAGTCAGGAATCGAATTTTAGCCTAGTTTATATTGAAAATTTTTTTTTGGTATGCTAAACTTTTTTTAGTTTGATTCATTAGGAGTGGTTCTATGGAAGAAGAAATGATTAGCGTTGACGCGATAACTCAACAGAATAAACTTCTGCAAGAACAAAATGCATTATTGCGCGAACGGAACAAACTGTTAAGGCAATCGGTAGCGATTAATCAGAAAGATGACCGCGAAATTTTTATCGAAGACATTGACCACGACGAAATACGCGACGGCTTTCTTGTCACCAGCTACAGAAAAAAATTGTGGAACGTTGAAATCGGTTTGTTACAGGAATTCGCGCGTATCTGCAAAAAACATAATATTCGTTGGTTTGCAATCGGCGGAACGCTTTTAGGCGCGGCGCGTCACAAAGGTTTTATTCCTTGGGACGATGATGTTGATGTTATCATGTTCAGACCCGACTACGAAAAATTTAAAAGCGTCGTCGAAGAGGAATTAAGGTACAATCCCAACTACAGCATGTGGTATTGGTATAATCACCGGCTCGAAAGCGACGGCGAAGCGGCTCAGCATGTCAATACGGATTTGCCGTTCATTTCTAGGGAATATGCCGCGAGATATTCGGGTTTGTCGCCGTTTTTCCCGCTATTGCGGCTTGTCGACGAACGCACAACTTGCTTTATGAACGAGGATCGCAAAGATATTTTCTACGCTATATGGATTGATATTTTCTGCTTTGACCCGTGCCCGCCCTTTGAAGATGACACTGCGGCGAAAAATTTTGACATAGCTAAGGAATTGTTTTATGCGACGATCGCGCCCGATAAAGTACGAGAAGCCATTTATAACAAAGAAAAATTTTTGACGCCGCGTGATAAAATTTTGTCGTTTCTAAATCTGCCCTATAAAATGCGTGCTCAACAATTCGACCTGTTTTTGGAGAAAAATTACTTTGAAAGTCCTTACGTGTCAGAGGTAGCTTATCAGACGATTAGAAAGAGAAGACGCGCTTATAGGGCGAAGAGTTTTAAGGACGTCGTGTATCTGCCGTTTGAAACGATAGAAATCCCCGCGCCTATTGATTACGACGCTGTTTTGACTGATGATATGGGCGATTGGCACAAAATGGTCGTCGCTAAAGGGCATTTGAATACTTACAGCGTTGAAATTCCCTACAGAGAATATTTTGCGCAATTAAAATCTAAGAAATAATTTTTCACGGAGGTGAGTTGCGGCGAATCATTTTGCCGCAAATTTTTTATGAGTACAGTTGCATTGTTGCTTGCGTCCGGTAAAGGACAGCGCACCCGTCAGGATATTCCTAAGCAATTTATAAATGTCTACGACAAGCCGATTATTATCTACACACTTGAAAATTTTCAGCAACACCCCGAAATTGATTCTATCTTTGTTGTGTGCCTCGACGGCTGGCAAGATATTTTGCGTGCCTATTCGCGCCAATACAATATCACGAAGTTAAAACACATAGTTAACGGCGGCGCGTCCGTTCAAGAGTCCACGCGCAATGGCGTATTCGCCATGAAAGATTTCTGCGCGGACGATGACATTGTTATTATCCATGACGGAATTCGCCCGATGGTTGACCCCGAAGTCCTTTCCGACGTTATCGCCACTTGCAGGCAGCACGGCAACGGCGTAACGAGTATGCCTTACAACGAGCAGATTTTTAAGAAAGCCGACGAATACAGCACGCGAGAATATATCGTTCGTGACACGTTGCGCCGCGTGCAAACTCCGCAGGCTTATAAATTCGGTAAACTGCTCTGGGCTTACGAAAAGGCTTTCAAAGAGGAAATCGGAATTTACGGTTCTTCTTACGTCAATACTATGATGGTTGACTTGGGCGAAACTTTGTACTTCGCTAGCGGCTCCGACAGAAATATTAAAATTACGACTGTCGAAGATATTGA
>CAMJKR010000162.1 GCA_946406415.1 uncultured Selenomonadales bacterium
CAAGGTGTTTTTCTTGCCAAGTTATATATTAACGTCTACAATTCAACATAGGATTTAACTAAGCTGTTAGCAGGGCTAATAGCTAAAAGCTAGTTTTGGAGGTGTTATCCATGCAAGAGGCGATGCAAAAATTCGGTCGCTTCCTCAGCGCAATGGTCATGCCCAATATCGGTGCATTCATTGCTTGGGGTTTCATCACAGCACTTTTTATTCCGGCAGGCTGGATTCCCAATGAGGGTCTGGCAGAATTAGTTGGACCTATGGCGAAATGGTTGCTCCCGTTGTTAATCGGATTCACGGGTGGCGAAGTCGTTAACGGGCACCGTGGCGGCGTCGTAGGCGCGATTGCTACTGCTGGTATTATCGTCGGTACTGATATTCCGATGTTTATGGGCGCAATGATTATGGGTCCTATTGGCGGTATTGCAATTAAAAAATTTGACGAGGCGGCGCAAGATTCAATCCCCGGCGGCTTCGAGATGTTAGTTAATAACTTTTCGGCGGGCATTATCGGCGGCGTTCTTGCCTGCGCGGCTTACAGCTTTGTAGGTCCGATAGTTTCAAGCATTACGGACGGACTTGCCTCAGCGGTCGGTGCAATCGTCGGCGCGGGACTTTTACCGCTCGTTTCAATCTTGGTTGAGCCTGCGAAGATTTTGTTCCTCAACAACGCGATTAATCACGGCGTATTCACTCCGCTCGGTATGCAACAAGCTCAAGAAGTCGGCAAATCCGTGTTCTTCATGATTGAATCAAATCCCGGTCCTGGCTTGGGCGTATTGCTTGCTTATTCGCTGTTCGGCGTCGGCAATGCTAGAGGTTCAGCTCCCGGCGCGGTTATCATTCACTTCTTAGGCGGTATTCACGAAATTTATTTCCCCTACGTCCTTATGAAACCCACGCTGATTCTTGCAGTCATGGCGGGCGGCGTCACGGGCGTTTTCACTTTGACAATTCTCAACGGCGGTTTGGTAGCTCCTGCGGCTCCTGGCTCCTTTATCGCGATTATGGCTATGACGGCTCCCGGCGCATACTTTGCAAACATTGCGGCAGTTGCGGCGGCGGCTGGCGTAAGCTTTGCAATCAGTTCAGTTTTCATTAAGGCAACGGCTGCGGCTGATGCGGAAAAAGAAGACGCACTCGAAGCGGCGCAAGCTAGTATGAAGTCTATGAAGGCTGCCTCTAAAGGTCAGTCGGTCGAAGGCGAAAAACAAGTCGAAGGCAAAGACATTAAGTTTATCGTCTACGCTTGCGACGCTGGCATGGGTTCTAGTGCACTCGGCGCGGCGGCTCTGCGTAAAAAGCTCCACAAAGACGGCTACAAAAATATCACCGTTAAAAACTTTGCAATCGGTAACATTCCTAAGGACGCGCAAATTGTTGTCTCGCACGAAAAACTTGCTGAACGCGCAAGAGCAGACTCTCCACAAGCCGAACACATTTGGGTTAAAGACTTTACTAATAACAATGTTTACGACGTTATCAGCGAACGCTTAAAGGGCGGCGGAATTGCGGCTCCCGCTCCCGATGCTGGCGGCGCAGAGGAAGAACCTGGCGCAACTCTCAAAGAAGGCGTCTTACTTAAAGAAAACGTTAAAGTCGGCTTGAAATCTGTTAGCAAGGAAGAGGCTATCAAAGCGGCGGGCGAACTTTTGTTCAAGAGCGGCTACGTTGAAAAGCCGTATATCGAGGGCATGTTGGCTCGTGAACGCGACATTTCAACTTATATCGGTCAAGGCATTGCAATTCCTCACGGCGAAAACGCTGTTAAAAAACACGTAATTAAAACCGGTCTCGTCGTCATGCAATATCCGCAAGGCGTCAAATTCTCCGACGAAAACACCGCGCACTTAATCGTTGGTATCGCGGGCAAGGGCGACGACCATTTGGCGATTATCGCGAACCTCGCAACGATTACTATGGAATATTCCGAAGAAGATTTGCAAAAAGCTTACACGACCAAAGATCCGCAAGTTCTCTTCGACATGTTTACTAAGGGATGAAGCTTAGAAATTTTTACGAATGAGTTCGAGCGCGGCAACGAGTTAAAATTTTTGATTAGCACGGCGCGACCGCTGGATGCAACGTCACGTTGCCCGCAAGTTCTCTTCGATATGTTTACTAAAGGATAAATTCATGAAAAAATTTTTAGCAACACTAACGGCGGCGGCGTGCTTGATGTTTGGTGCACAGGCTCAAGCGGAAGATTATCCATCGGAGGCTGAAGTTATTCAAAAGCTCACCGAAACTGAAGGCGTTATCTTTCCTATTGGCAATCCCAACGTCAACTACGAAAAATATTTTACGGGCAAAACTTACCTTGCGCCGCTAACGTCGGGACAATCAATGGGCGTCGCGAATGTTACGTTCATTGACGGAGCACACACTTTTTGGCACATTCATCACGGAAGCTGTCAAATTCTCGTAACGGAATCAGGCGCAGGTTACGTTCAAATTTGGGGACAAGAACCCGTTGAGTTAATGCCCGGCGTAGTCTTCACCGTTCCTGAAGGCGTAAAGCATTGGCACGGCGCAGCACCAGGTAAAATGATGCAACATTTATCAATTATGCAATCAAATTCGGAAGTTTCAACGGAATGGTTAGAACCTGTTGACGAAAAATTTTTTAAGAGTTTAAAGAAGTAGGAGGCTAAATTATGAAAAAGGCTGTGCACTTCGGCGCGGGCAATATCGGACGCGGCTTTATCGGCTTGCTTTTAAGTCAAGCGGGCTATCACGTCAGCTTTGTGGACGTTGCCGCCCCTTTAGTCGACGATATTAACACGCTCGGCAAATACAACGTTCAAATATTCGGCGAGCCGGAAAAAACCCTCGTTGAGAACGTCAGCGCAATTAACAGTAACGAAAACCTCGACGCGCTCCTCGATGCCATTGTTGAGGCGGATATTGTCACTACGGCTATCGGTCCGAACATTTTAAAATTCATCGCGCCCAATATCGCTAAAGGTTTAACAAAGCGCGTTGCCGTTAACAAAACGCCGCTTAACATTATCGCTTGCGAAAATATGGTTGGCGGCTCCACTGTGCTGAAAAATTTCGTCTATGAAAATCTTGCAGACGACGTTAAACCCGAAGTTGAAAAGCTTATCGGTTTCCCCGACGCGGCAGTTGATAGAATTGTTCCGCTCCAGAAGAATGACGAAAAACTTTTGGTAAAAGTCGAACCCTACGCTGAATGGGACGTTGATTCGCGCGGCGTCGTCGGTGAACTGCCCGCGATTAAAGGTATGACGCTCGTTGACAATCTCGGCGCGTACATTGAACGAAAACTTTTCACGGTTAACACGGGGCACGCCTCCATTGCTTACCTTGCTTATCAAAAAGGTTATGCCGATATGAGTAAGGCTATGCAGGACGAGGAAATTGTTGCCGCCGCCCGCGCAGTTTGGGCTGAAACTTCCGCGCTGTTGATTGACAAATATAAATTTGCTCCTGCCGTTCATCAAAAATACGTTGCGACGACTGAAGCTCGCTTTAAAAATCCAAACTTGAGCGACGAAGTTACTCGCGTGGCTCGCGGTCCTAAACGTAAACTTTCAGCCGCCGACCGTTTAGTTTCACCCGCAACGCAACTTATCGAACGCGGACTTGTTCCCTACGCATTGGCAAAAGTTATCGCCGCCGCTTTGAAATTCGATTACGCAGAAGACAAAGAAGCTGTCGAAGTTCAAGACTTTATCAAGGCGAATAGCATCGACGCCGCAATTACTCATTTCACGGGCGCAACTGCTGATTCTAAACTCTTCGCGCTCGTCAAAGAAAATCTCTGACACTTTCCTTTACTACAACCCCGAAATTTTATCCCTCTGCAATGGAGGGATTTTTTCTTTACAATTTATCAACAAACCCTAAAAAATTTTTTACACCGCGCAGATAATCTGATAAAATGTCAAAAAAGTTTTAAAGAAGGTGTCGTTAATGGGATTGAAAACAAAATCTATCCTCGCGGTCAATGCGATTGTAATTGTCGCGTGCGTGCTAATGGGGATTATCGGATATTATCGCGCTGAAGAGGGCTTTGCTAAAGCTTTGGAGATGAAAGCCGCCGCCGACGTTCAATCGCTGTCGGAAATTGTAAATCAACGCTACTACGGCGATTGGCACGTTCAAAACGGAATTTTATTCAAGGGCGGGCAACAGATTGACGGCGTAAACGAAATTGCCGACTTCCTCAGCAACATTTGCAACGGCAAAGTCACAATTTTTAATGGCGACACCCGCGTTGCCACGACGGTTAAAGATTCGGCGGGCAATCGTCAAACCGGCACCAAAGCTTCCGAAGCCGTCATTGACAACGTTATAACTCAAGGGAAATTTTTCGTAGGCAAGGCTTCCGTCATGGGCGAGGATCATTACGCCGCTTATCAACCGCTTAAAGACGTGACGGGCAAAACAATCGGTATGCTTTTTGTTGGCGTCAGCGTTCACGAAATGGACGACGTGATTGATAACTTGATTTTGTCGATTGCGTTGGCTGTCGTCGTGATTGTGATTATTTGCGGGTTGGCGTCGAATTTTTTTATAGGCAAAATGGTCGGGCAACTCGACGAGGTAGTTGGCTCGGTGAAAAAAATTTCCGGCGGCAATTTGCGCATTAACGATTTGGAAATTAAATCGAACGACGAGATTGGAATTTTGTCCGAGAACGTCAACGATATGAAAATTCGCCTTAAAAATCTGCTTACGAAAATTGCGGAATGTTCACAGCGCGTTGCGGCGTCGAGCGAGGAACTTACTGCCGGCACTCAACAAACCAACGAATCAATTACTGTTGTTGCGCAGAGCATGGAAGTTTTGACGAGCGGCACCGCCGAACAGGAACGCACGATTGTAACTTTGGAAGAAAAAATTCAAGACATGCACGAGCGTATGGACGACCTGCGCGGCACTGCTAAGGAAATGGAACAAATTGCCCTCGACAGCGCGAACAATGCGGCTATCGGCAAAGAAAAAGTTGACGTGGCGATTGCCGTTATGAAAAATATCGCCGAACAAGTCAGCTCTTCAGCTAAAGTTATCGGAGAGCTTGGCAGGCGTTCAGACGAAATCGGACAAATTGTCGAAACAATTTCGGATATCGCGGGGCAGACGAATTTGCTTGCATTAAATGCGGCGATTGAGGCGGCTCGTGCGGGCGAGCAAGGGCGAGGCTTTTCTGTTGTCGCAGAGGAAGTTCGCAAGCTTGCCGAGCAATCGAGCGCGGCGGCTGATAATATTTCTAAACTTATCGCAACGATTCAAGCCGATACAACTTCCGCCGTCGAGTCAATCGAACAGGGCAATCAAAGCGTCAAGGAAGGCACTAAATCTGTTGCGGATACCGGAACGGCGTTTGCGGATATTGAAACGCAAGCGGCAAAACTCAATACTAACGTCAAACGAAGCCTTGAGGACATTGTTGCCGTTGACGCGAGCAATAAAGAAATTTTGTCGGCGGTTGAGCACGTCAAAGAAATTGCCGTTAAGTCGAGCGAAAACGCAGATTCAGTTAGCGCGGCGACGCAAGAGCAATCCGCTACCATGCAGGAAGTTGCCGACGCCAGCAAAATTTTGTCGGAGCTTGCCAACGAAATGCAGGGCGAAGTCGCGCAGTTTAAATTATAAGGAGAAAAAATTTTGGACGTTGCGATAAAAGCGGAGCACCTCACTAAGATTTATAAAATTTACGAGCGGGACATTGACAGGCTTAAAGAAACGTTTCACCCGTTCCATAAAAGATACAGCAGAGATTTTTACGCGCTCAATGACGTTTCCTTTGAGATAAAGCGCGGCGAAAATA
>CAMJKR010000163.1 GCA_946406415.1 uncultured Selenomonadales bacterium
TCGTTCTGTTAGCTGCTTTCGCTATTCATTTTTAATTTACCAACAGCCCCTAGTTAACGCCGCTGGCTCCACGATTGTTAACGGCGTGACTGTCGCCTCTAATTTCCTTAACGCTCGTCACCATTTCGAACTTGATTATTCTCATTCCAATTCTACACTTAAAATTTTCGTCGACGGACAACTAACCTATACAAAGTCGGCTACGATTGAAAGATTAGCTCGTTACTTTTATCTGGGTTGCACCGGTTACGACCCGAACAGCCAACGCATGGTCGGTTCAATTGACGAGTTCCAAGTTTTCGACGGCGTTGCTCTCCATTCCGATAATTTCACCCCGCCAACTGACGCTGATTATACTCTGCTGAAATTGGCTTTTGGCTTACCTGTAACGTTAAATTGCGATGTTGAACGAAAAGTAAAAAAAAAAGTTGAACTTAACGTTGATGTTGAGCGGCAAATTAGCAATAGTAATTTTCTTGTTGCTGATTTTGACGTCGAGCGCAAAATAATAAAATCCGTTCAAGTTAATTCTGACGTCGAAAGAATTCTTTATAGAACATGGCGATATGAAAACGCTGGCTCTGCTAATTTACTCTCGACTAGTGGCACGACGTTAACAAATTTATCCGATGATAAATCCGTTACTGGTATTGCTTTTTATCAGACGACAATGTCAAAGTGTTTCGACTTGCCTGCGACGCCCGAAATTTGGATTAAGTTTGACGTCTACTTTAACGGTTCACAACGCTGGCGGGCTTATAATGGAAGTTCCAATGGGATTTCTGGTTGTACATCTTATTCGGATAACAGCGTGACTTTTTTTATTAATGACACTGGCAATAAAAATATTGTAAATATTTGCAAAACGAACATATTGCAGACAGTTCTATTGCATATGATTAGCGGCAGTTCGGCGGGTATTGTTGAGGCTTGGGTTGACGGAGAAAAAATTTATACTTACACGGGTGACGTTGATAGGACGATAGCGCATGAACTTACACACGCTGTTATGGCGGCAAATATTGATTACTATGGTTACTTGCCGCTTTACATAAGAGAGGGCACTGCCGAGCTTGTACACGGCATTGACGATTTGCGCGAAGATACCATTGTAGAATTGTTGACGACAAACAAAGATTCAGTGGAAAGTATTTTGCGAGGATTATGGAGCCCGTCGGGGGCAATTTCTTACGCGGCAGGTTATGTATTTCTGCGTTATTTGGCTAAGCAAGGGCAAAATTACGAACTTTTAAAGGAGCTTGAAATTTCTAACCTGCTGATAAGCGACGGCGCGACAGATTCTAATTACAACGCTTTGACTGATAACACGCGGCAAATTCTTTATCCCGACGTTTTACGCACATTAGCTAAAACCTGCGAGCTTAACTTTGACGTCGAAATTTTGAGCGTTATCCGCGTCGATTTTACTGCCGACGTTCAACGCGCCCTTTTAATGCACATGAATTTATTTCCTATGAATAGGGAAAATTTTTTCTCCGACGAAAATAATCCTTACGTCGTGCGAAAATCGCGCTTGAGAAAATTACGCGCTGGACAGTATAAAAGTCCTTTCAGCACGGAAAATAATTCAGCTGGTATGCAGAGTTTTGAAGTGGCACTTGCCGAGCAACAGGTTACTGACCAATTAAGATTCACGAAAGTTTTACCTGCCACTGCTGGTTATTTCAAAGATTTTAACATGAATATTGCACAGTGGGACGTTGACATTATGCAAGAAATTATCGGGCAGTATCTGGATTATGAATACAACATGCGCGTTGAAAGAATTCAGCGGCAAGGCAGAACTTATTCTTGCGAGTGTTGCTCCGACCTTGATAAATTGCTTTATACACAGCTTGCTTATAAAGTTCCTGCGACTACAACGTGGACAAGCGGCGAAGGAACTTCAGAGGAAAAAACGATTCAAACTGTTTATCCTAAAGTTAGCGAACATGCAAAGGATATTGCAAAGACCTTAGGACTGAACTTTAACGCAAGTCAAAACGCGCTATTCAGCGATTTTTTGTCGACAGTTTTAACAGAAGATATGGGCGGCGTCACTTACAACGATTTAATTCGAGATATTTTCGGCTGGTCGGCGCGAACTCCGCATAAAATGATTAATGTTTGTATTCGCAACAACACGCTTTGGATTATCGAACGCGGCAACGAGCCGAATATGATTGACATTTCGGAGGCAGAAAAAAGCGAGCCAATTATCACCCGCGAGCTTGTAAGAACTGCTTGGGGTTCCTCTATTACGAGTAAAACCAATACTACTGAAACTACTACTAAAACTTATGTCCCGCCCGATATAGTTATTGATACACCAGATACACCAGACGAGCCAGAAGAAAAAGTTAGGGTAGTTAATACTAATTTCAGCGGCAAAGACCTTGAAGGATATACAACTTATGAATATAACGACGACGGATTACTTATTCACACCTACACTTATACTTACAAAAAAAGTACCCGTCAATCGACCAATACGAATATTAATTATGTCTATGACAAAGACGGTACGATGATAGAAACTTCGACTGACACACAGAGTTACGGCGACGAAGGAAAATCCGCTGGTTTGAATATTAACCGAAAAGGTTATGTCATTTTACCTAATGGCGAAAAATTTTTAGCATGGGAATATTCTGCGACCTACCAAAACAACGACGGCTTATCGCTTTATGATTCGTCCTTTCCTATTCACGACGACAAAACGCTAAAGCGAGTTACTCAAGATTTAAAAGCTCTAAACCGCGCCACGAAAGAAACCGTGCACATAACAGTTTATAATTTCCCGCATTTGATTGACTTCCTAGACCGAATTGTTTTGTATGGCGGAGTTTATCATTTGTCGAGCAATATAGCGCGTTCGACGCAAGATATTTTGAGCGAACAGCAACTAACGCTTGTGAAATGGGATTTATCCGCAGTTGAGGAGTGATTATTTTGGCGGCGAATTTTTCTGAAATGAATCGGGCAATTCTCAACTACATTAACTCTAAAATTCCAAAGGACACGAATCAAGCGCAAATTGGCGTCGTCAACGGCAACCGTGTTGTTATCAATAATGAATCCTATGCATACACGCCGACTGTTGATATGTATTTCGGCGACGGAAACCGCGTTGCTTGTCTTTTGCCCGAAAAATCTAATATGGCGGCTGTAGTAGGTGTTTTCTAATGTTTTATCGTACGCAAATTAAATCCGTCACGACATACGGCGCAGTCGACATGGCGGGCAGACCATTAAGTTTTATCGGCTATTTGCCAGTCAAAGCGGGCGATTGGGTTTACACCGACGGCAGAGTTATTTTCGGCAACGTTCCGCCTAGAGGTTCAGCTGTGACTTTCAGCGACGAGCCGAGTGGCGTCCCCGTTTTGGGCAATGAAGAACTTAGCGGCTACTTTTCTAAAAGCGGCAGGTTCAAAAAGTATTCTATCGCGCAGGACGATTGGATTGTAAATTCCGATGAAAAGTTTGCTCACGGTGCAGAATTTATCGACGAGACAAAAGTTATCGACGCTGGTTTTTCTGAACGCGGCGAAAAGCTTGTTGCCACCAACGGCTTTTATCGTGACAGCAGGACGCTCAAAACTAATTTCTTTATTTGTACTTTCGATTATCGCACGTGGTACCGTTATGGCGACCCGCCTTATGTTTGGTTTGCCGACATTTATAATTATAAGCAAATTTTAGGTTCGGAAAGTTTTTTGAACGAATACAAAAACGCTCAAATTTTTGCTAACGACAAAAAAGATGATGAGTTTGATTTGGAGCCTTACGTTAAAGACATTGAGAAACGCGCCCTTGACGTTGCTAAAACCATTATGAATCAAGCTATTGTAAGAGAGACTGGCTATAACTACATGTCGATAGACGCTTTAGGTAGAGTTGAGGCTAGAATTCACAAGAGGGACATTAATAACTTTAGCGCACCGCCCGAAGAGCCTTTTATCGCTTACTCTACTGCGCACATACTCACAAGCACCGTTAACGAAGACGGTTTGGACGGATTAATTTTCGCCTCTACTTATGGCTATTGTTTCCCGCGTTGCGAATATCGTTTCGTAAAAGGCTGGAATGCAGATTTAGTTAACGCGGAAGTCACACATGCTTGGAATACGGCATTAGGCGACGAAGGTCTTAGGTATAGAAAAGCTTATAGACTTGACGAAAATAAATGTGTGCCTTTTGGCTGTTCTGCCATTTATCAGATTGGCAAAATGGTGCCGATTGCTTTTCGTGACTTTGGCGGCATAATCGCTGACGTGGTCGTTATCGAAGATGGCAACGGAAGTGTTCTTGATACCGTTTTCGGAGACCCGTCTGGTTTAGTAGCAGATATTGTAAGCCTCCGCCATTTTGAGATATTGTTGGGGCTTGCGCCGCTTGAACTTGACGAGGATACTTTATTTCCCGTCGGCGAAGGTTTTTATCACATGGACAAGTTTGGACGCTTGACTTTTTACAATTCAGACAAGAAAAAAATTGCTGAAAATATTCCCGTGCACGATGATTTTTATCATATTGAAATTGAACACGGCGAGTATACTTTTAATGAATATTTGATGATTTTCAACCAAAAACCTTATCTCAAAGCTAAAGTTTACACGTCCGACGGCAAAGTCGAAGAAAAAATTTTAGTTATCGACACCATAGAAGACCCTTTAAACTACCCCGACGAGGCGGGCAATATCATAGAAAAATTTTATATCGAGCAAGGCAATCCGCTAAATATTCTTGAGCCTTCAACTGGTTATTATACTTTTGCGCCTATGGACGGCTACTATATCAAATATCCCACTGGAATACTTGAGGCATTACAATTCACGCCGCTTTTCTATCAATTCAGCAATGGCAGTTATCTTTACGGTGTCAAAGACGGCAAGTTGTATCTGAAACCTAAGGACGGCAAAGAACAACTTATCGGCGACGGCGTTAAAAATTTCCGTTTGCAGGAACTCAAAAAAATCAGCAAAGCAAAACGTTAATCCGCGCAAGGCGGATTTTTTATTGGAGGTGACGACATGGAAGAATTAATTCTTAAAGCCGTAGGCAATATCGGAGTTCCTGCCGTTATTTGTCTTTATACTCTTTTTGGCGTCAATAAAACTCTTAAGGAATTGACCGACGCTATTAACAAAATGTCCTCTGACGTGCAAAAAATCAAGGAGCTTGAAAATCAAACTCGCGAGCTGTCCTATAAATTTGAAAAGCTAGAAAACGAACTGAATATCAAATGCGCTCATCTACATTGGAAGGAGTGATTTTTGTGCTTTATTCAATCGCTAGTGAATTCGTCAAAATCAATGAGACACGCGGCACGATTCAGAATACAAGCTCGGTTTATACCGTCGAAGTTTCCGATAAAGCCACTGCGGATAGCGGTTATCTGCTTTATCCGCTAAATAAAATGTCCTTTGACGGGGAAGTTTATCTGCGCTGTGCAGAGGGCGGCGGGCGGGCTTTGATTCGCGTTGTTCCTTTTCTTGTCAATTCGGGCGGCGGAGCAAGTGACAGTTCCGTTACTGTCGATGATTCTTTGCTAATTGCTGATGAAGACCTTGATACTTTACTTGATGAGGCTTTCAACGGTGACGCCACGAGTACTGTACCTGCCGACCCTGAAATTGACCAGTTGCTTGATGATATTTTTGGTTAACAGCGTCCTTTGGACGAGTGCACACGAACTTAGGCGTTGAAATATATTTTGGGAGGTAATTTATTATGCCAGACATTAACGTTAACAACCTCGTAAAGGTAGGACAACTTCAAACTGTTTTGAC
>CAMJKR010000164.1 GCA_946406415.1 uncultured Selenomonadales bacterium
CAAAAATGCTCCGCGAGTTTGCGAAGCGAAAGTTGCTTGAAGGCGGTTTAGCCCCTCGTATATTGGTTAGTGAGTTTAAAAGCTGAGTCGCCTATAGTGTGTGAGACTTAGGCGGCTGTACCTGTGAATATCCAGAGGATTATCAGGGTGATGATTATAATTCTGAAGATAATCGTGAACATTCTCTACACCCCCTTTCTGGGGGCTTTTTTTTGATTCAAACCGCCTTTGCCGCTAGGCATCAAGCACTAAGATTATACGACATGATTTTTAAACTTTCAAGCAATTTTCAGTTTATATTACGACAAAAAAATTCCCTCCCGCGCAGATTTACGGGTCGCTTTAAAAGCGACGGAACAGCGGGGGCTAACTTTAACGTCACGATAATTTTTAGTATGAAAAAAAACTGCAAAGCATTTAAGCCTTGCAGTTAAATTTTTATGTCATTGAAATGTTAGAGGTCTGATTAAAGATTGTACTCTTTGCGGATCTCGTCGATTTTAACGGGACGATGTTCCTTAACGGACTTAGTAGCCGCCAAACCGATAAGCACAGGTTCCAAGCCGTCCTGCGCGGTGACAGGCGTCTCGGTGTCGTTAACAATCGCTTCGATGAACTCGTCGACTTCGGTAGCATACGCCATCATGTAGCGTTCGAGGAAGAAGAACATGGGCTTTTCAGCGACAACGCCGTCTTTGTTGCTGTAAACCGCATTGGAGTCGCTGTCGTTGCTGATTGCCACGCAACCTTTATCGCCGAAAACTTCAGCGCGTTGGTCGTAGCCGTAGCAACAAGCGCGGCAGTTATCAATAACAGCAGTTGCGCCGTTTGTAAGTTTGAGCGTGATAACTGCGGTGTCAACGTCGCCAGCCTTGCCAATTTCTTCGTCAACGGTGATTGAGCCTTCCGCGTAAACTTCCTCGACTTCCGCGCCGGAAAGATAGCGTACCATGTCGAAATCGTGAATTGTCATGTCCAGGAAAATTCCGCCCGAAACTTTAACGTAGCTAATCGGCGGCGGTTCAGGGTCGCGGGAGCTGATTTTAATAATCTGCTGTTTGCCGACTTTGCCCGCCTCGACTGCTTTGCGGATTGCACGGAAATTGTGGTCGAAACGGCGATTGAAACCGACTTGATATTTCTTGCCGCTTTCTTTGACGACGGCGAGGACTTCTTTAATTTTCTCAACGTCGTGGTCAATGGGCTTTTCGCAGAAGACATGCTTGCCTGCGCGGAGAGCCTCAATCGACAGCGGGGAATGTTGGTCAGTCGACGCGCAAATCAGCACCGCTTCAATTTCGGGGTCGGCAAGAATTTCTTTGTAGTCTTTGGTAGTTTTCTCGACGCCGATAGACTTTGCCCAAGCCTCAGTTTTCTCGTTCATGAACGGGTCGGCAATGGTTTTAACTGTCGCGTTCTTGACGAATTTTGAAATGCTTTCGCCGTGAACGTGTCCGATACGTCCTGCTCCGATAATGCCAACTTTAATCATCAAAACTCCTCCTTATTTTTGGCGAAGCTCGACATAATCAAGAATAATCTTAACTGCCTGCTCCGTCGTAATATTCGTAGTGTTAATCATTAAATCGTAATTCTGCGGGTCGCCCCACGTCCTGCCCGTGTAGTAAGCGTAATAGCTCTTGCGCTTTTTATCCACATCAAGCACGTCTTGGAACGAAAAATCTTTATAAATTTCTTTAGCGCGTTGACGGCGGCAATCATCATCAGCGTAGATAAAGAACGAGAAATGATTGGGCACGTCGCGCAAAATGTAATCGGCACAGCGTCCGACGAAAACCGCCGATTCATCGCACTCTGCAAGCTCGCGAATAATTCTAGCCTGCTGAACGTACATTTGATTCTGGCGCGGGACGCCTTGACCGACGAGCGCACTGAGCGACGCTACAAAATCGTTGGGGGTGTCGTAAGACTTTTCGATAACGGATTGAACGTCGTCGAAGGTGTCGAGACTTTCAGCCGCCGCCGCCACGATATTGCGGTTGTAGCACTTAATGCCCGCAACTTTTGCGATACCTTCGGCAATAGAGACGCCGCCGCTACCGTATTGGCGCGTAATGGTGATAAATGTTTTTTCCTTCATGAGGAAACCTCCTTGAGTTAAATTGTTGGTACAAATTAATTGTACATTACCAACAGTTTATAAACAAGTACACAGGAAAATTTTTACAAGATACCCTTAGCTTCGCGTTCTGCCAATTCGTTCATGATCTGCGGGTAAATCTTTTCAAGTTTCCAAGCCCACAGAATCAGCAGAATAATTATCCAGACGAAAATTGGTCCGTACTCGTAGAGGTGAATAATCATTTGAATCGCGCTTTCAGGCTGAACGGCGTCCGCAGAAGTCGAAGAAACATAACCCGCCCATGCAAGCAAGTTAGTTAAAATAGCCGCTGTTAAACCGGAGCCAACCTTCGTGCCGACAGAACCGCCGGAGAAAATCAAGCCTTCTATGCGGAGGTGGAATTTCCATTGCGCGTATTCAACAACGTCACCTAAGAAACCGAAGATAACCGAGTTCAACGGAGCAAAGCCCACGCCACGAATAAAGCAGCTGAACACAACCCAGTTATAATCAAGCGGATTCATCAAGTAAATCAAATGTCCGACGAACGCAATCGTTATACCCATCATACACATTGTCCGCTTACCAAATTTCCTAAGCAATATTGGACTCAAGACAATCTGACAGCCAACCATCGTCAAGGTTTCAAGCAAGAACAGGAAGCTGAACAGCGTATCATCGAAGAAAATATATTTGCAGTAATACGGGAGCATGGTGCCGGTTATGTAGAAAATAACGTTCTGCATCATCCAGATAGCCGCCGCCATCCAGAAATATTTATTAAATGCCAACGCTTTTAACGCTTTGCCGACGGGCAGTTTATCTTCCTTCTTGCGAGCTTCAATAACAACTTTCTCTTCGCATTTGTAGAAGCAGAATAATAACATCAACAACGCGACAACTGCCCAAATACCCATGACTTTAACCCAAGCCATTTGGTCATCGCCGAAAACTTTAATCAGCGGAAGTGTTGCAGAGACTGCCAAAATTTTTCCGAAAGGCGATAAGGACATACGCACGATTGACAACATGTCGCGTTCTTGAGAGGAGCGCGTCATCATCGCCGACAACGAACCATACGGCAAGTTGAGCATTGTATAAACGACTGTCGTACACAAGTTATAAGTCACGAAGACATACGCGAATTGCATTGTATCAGAGACGCCTTGCGGCACCGCGTAAATCAAGACGATTGAGACAGCGAACGGGATTGACGCCCATAAAATCCACGGGCGAGATTTGCCCCATTTAGAATTTGTCTTTTCAACGAAAAATCCCATGATGACATCGGAGACGCCGTCGAAACAACGAGATAAGAGCATAACAAGACCGACCGTTGCAGGGTTAATGCCGGCGTAGTCGGTGTAAAAGAACGTCAGAATGGACATTGCGCCCCAAACAACGTTCTGCGCGGTGTCGCCTAAACCGTAGGCTACTCGTGTTAGCCACGGCACTTTATCGCGCTCGTCTATTGCCATTGCTACATTAGGTTCTGCCATATAAAAAATCTCCTTTCAGTCGATTTTTAGCTGTTAGCTGTTAGCGATTAGCTGTTAGGATTTTTTTTTACAGCTAACCACTAAATCAGTATTCAATCGCGAGTGGTTTACCTGTTTGATAAGCTTTAGTCGTTGCAAAAGCGATTTGCGTTGATTTAGTGCCGTCGTAGACTGTGACATTGGGTTTTCTGCCTTCGCGAATACAATTAATAAATTCTTGCAACTCAAGTTGATAAGCTTGCGCGAATCTTTCAGGGAAGCCGCCGACGCATTCTTTAACTGCGCCGTGAGTGTCGTAAATCATGCACAAATTCTTTTCAGGGACGGGACTAATCCGCAAAGTTCCTTCCGTGCCAACAATTTCCGTTTCGACGTGATAGCCGTGAGGAGCCGTTCTGCCGACGTGAACAAAGCCGATTGCGCCGCTTGCGCATTTGTACATTGCAACGCCCGTTTCGTCGTCATTTGCCGCTTTAAATTCGGGGTGTTTGAACGTCGCGCCCGTCGCGTAAACTTCGATAGGATCTTCGCCCAAAAACCAACGCATTAAATCAATATCGTGAATCGCCATATCGATAAAAATACCGCCGGAAGTTGGAGCAAATTTGATCGCGCCTTGAACCAAAGCTTCAGGATCAATGCCCGTCGCCTTAACCATATACGGCTTGCCGATTACGCCCGCTTTAATTTTTTCCATTGCATAAGCATAGGACGGGTCAAAACGGCGCATGAATCCCAAGAAGAAAACTTTTTCGGGGTGACGTTCGACAGCCGCCTCAGCCATTTTGCATTCCTCGACGGTTACACCAAGCGGCTTTTCGCAGAAAACATGCTTGCCCGCGTCAAGAGCTTTGGCGATTTGTCCGCAGTGCAATCCGCTTGTCGTAACGATTGCCACCGCGTCAATATCAGACTTCAACATTTCGTCAAAGTCCGTAAAAGTTTGCTCGACCTTGAGATTTTCTTTTGCGAACTCAAGCTCGGCAGGGACAATCGAACATGCCGCGACCAGTTGTGCGCCGTCGATGCCCACAGAAATGTTTTTTGCGTGAACTTTGCCCAAACGACCAAGCCCCGCAATACCAACTTTAACCATAAAAACCCCCTCCAACATTTTTTATAAGCAAAGGGAACGGAAAATTTCCGCTCCCTAAAACTTTCTTTAGAAGTTTACCCAAACAGAATTATTATCTGCGGACTCGACGCATTTTTCTACCCATTTGACGCCCATAACGCCCGCTTCAATGCCAGGATACCAGAAATCAATCGGCTTGCCCGCCTCGTTTAAAGTTATCGCCTTTGCAAATTTCGTATAAATGTTGCTCCACGCCTCGAAAAGTCCTTCGGGGTGTCCGCCGCCAATTCTATCATCAGCTCTTGCGCCTTCATAAAGATAACCTGCGCCGCGTTGCAAAACCGCAGGAGCTTGACCTTGCACTTGATAGGCAAGTTGATTCGGGTGTTCGGCGTCCCAAGCAATCGACGCTTTCTCGCCGACAATGCGGAACGTAAAGCCGAAATCCGCGCCCGCATTAACACTGCTAGACCAAATGTAAGCAATCGCGCCGCTGTCATATTCCATAATCGTCATTGCGTTATCTTCCAGCGCACGACCCTCGACGAAACTTTGACGGGTGCACATCAGACGCTTAATTTTAAGTTCAGGCAAAATAACTTCGGACAAATACAGCGGGTGCGTTCCAACGTCGCCGATAACAAAAGTTGGACCGGATTTTTTCGGGTCGACACGCCACGCCGCCGCGCCGGATTTTTTCTCGACAGGTGCAGAGTTGCCGCCGTGCGCGAATTGCATTTGAATAATTCTAATCTTGCCTAAGTCGCCGTTTGCAACCATTTGCCGCGCCTGTTCAATCATTTGATGTCCCGCGTAGCCGTAGGAAATAAACATAACTTTGCCGCTCTTTTTAACGAGGGCTTCCAATTCTTCAGCCTCAGCAACCGTAAAGCACAACGGCTTTTCGCAGTAAACATGCAAACCCGCCTCCAACGCCGCCTTAGCAATTTCAAAGTGCGTAAAATTCGGCGTCGCGATTGAAACTGCTTGAACGCCGTCTTCGCGTTTTGCTTCTGCCGCAATCAATTCTTTGTAACTGTCGTAGCAGCGGTCGGGGGCGACGTGCAGATTTTTTCCGAAATCTTTGCCGCGTTCGGGGTTAATGTCAAACGCGCCTG
>CAMJKR010000165.1 GCA_946406415.1 uncultured Selenomonadales bacterium
CGAGTTTTCTTACCGCTTCCATGAGGGAGAGAAAACCTGTGTGAGAGTTAGCAAAACGAATCCGCTTGACGAAAATTTTACCGCTTGAATCGATGATAGCGGCTTCGTGAAAATGTTTGGCAATATCAATGCCGACAATGTACATTTAAAACACCCTTTCGGACAATTACTCTGATTGTTGCGGTTCAAAACCTGTTTAGAGATAAGGAGACTAGCAACATCCGGCTCATTATTGAAAATCCGCAAGTCAGAGTCTTCACTCTCAGTAAAGTGGACAGCACCACAAGGAGGAAAAGAAGAACCCTGTCCGCTTGGATTTTAGCAAAACTCTTTCGAGTTTCAATACACTTTTATATAACAGGAGGAATATTTTTGAAGGAGATAATTTTAAAACGCCTGCGTGTGCAGCTCGAAAACATTCCGCAAGATAAAAATATTTTTGTGTTAAAAGGCGTGCCGCTTGAATTTGTCTGCGAAGAAAATTTTCCGGAGAACTTGTCTGCGGCGGCAGATAATCCGCTGAATTATTTTATCGTGCTTACGAACAGCGGACGGAAATTTTTGACGTATGAAGAATTTCTTTTGCTAAACGCCGTTATTTTTATGCAGTATGAAGCCGTTTATGTTCTAAAAAATAATCTCTACATGGAGCAATTTCCGATTGAAGCGAAATTCGACGATATCACAAAGAAAATTTTGCTAGAACACTTCGCAGAGCCAGAAAATATCATTGACGAGCCAGAGAAAGAAAATTTAGGCAACGCCGCGAAAATTACAGAACTTTTCATCGGGCTTAAGGATAGCGAAAATTTTTTACTTGGCGTCTATAATGATGAACAGATTTTGAGCGAACCGCAAGTGAAAGTTTTAAATCTGTTTGACGACGGCGACGATCTTGCCGAAATTAACCTTGCCGACGCGCCAAATTTTTTTGACCTGCAAGAGGAAGCAGACTTTGTTTCATTTGTCAGAGAAATTATTTCCGCGCCGCCCAGTAAAATTTTCGTACGAACTTACAATTACGCTGGCGATAAAGAAAAACTCCAAGCTCATTTAAAAACGCTTGCCGCGCAGATTCAAATTTTCTGCGTGCGCCCTGAAGAATTTAAGCGCGGCTTTGAACATAGAGACGAATTTACGGAAATTTTGAAGCGACATTGGGGTTATGATACCTTCAGAACATTTAAAGTTTACGACCTGCCAAGCCTCGACAAGGGCGAAAAAATAATCCGCGATGTTTCGCAGGAGCAAATTATATCCGACATTGTTCAGCAGGTAGAAAATTGCATGGCTGGCGATGATATTCAAGACATTTTCGTTACCGCTCCAACCGGCGCGGGCAAGTCCGTCATTTTCCAAATCCCTGCCATTTATCTTGCCGAAAAATATAATCTGCTGACGATTGTAATTTCGCCGCTTATCGGGCTGATGAATGACCAAGTTAAAAATCTCACGCTAAAAAATTATCGGCAAGCTGAAACGATTAACTCCGACATTTCGCCGATTCTAAAGGAACAAATTGTAGAAAAGATTACATCGGGCGCGTGCGATATTCTCTACATTTCGCCCGAAACGCTCTTGAGCCGTAGCGACGTTGAACAGCTTATCGGCGACAGGACAATAGGTTTGGTTGTCATTGACGAGGCGCATATTGTCACGACATGGGGCAAACAATTTCGCCCAGACTATTGGTATCTGGGCGACCACATAAAAAAGTTGCGCAAGATTCAAAGCAACCGCAAGGGATATTCGTTTATAATCGCGACGTTCACGGCTACGGCAATTTATCAAGGCGTTGAGGACATGTATAACGAGACGATAGCCGCTTTGCATCTGCGCGAGCCGATAACTTATTTGGGCTACGTCAAGCGCGGCGATATTGAAATTAAAATTGATAAAACGCCTTTCGACAAGGGAGAACGCGCAGAATTTGACCTTGAAAAATTTTCCGACATTGAAAACGCTATCAAACGCGCAAAATTTTTCCGCAAAAAGACGCTGATTTATTTCCCTGAAGTTCAACTTATCGAGACCGCTAAAATTATTCTGCAGAACAGAGATAATCTTGATTCCGTAGCGACTTATCACGGGAAAATGAATCGGGACGATAAACGCGAGAACTATGAAAAATTTTTTCGCGGCGATAAATTGGTTATGTTGTCGACAAAGGCTTTTGGAATGGGCATTGATATTAACGACATTGAAATTGTCATGCACTACGCGCCGACCGGTAATGTTTGCGATTATGTTCAGGAAATTGGGCGCGCGGCTCGTCGAAACGATTTGCGCGGCGAAGCTCTTTACCACTACGACAAAAGAGATTTTAAATATATCAAACGTCTGCATGGGCTTTCGGCAATTAAAAAATATCAGCTGATTGCAGTTGTTAAGAAAATTTATGAGCTGTGGAACTTCAAGCGCAAGAATAATCTTCTGCTCGACGCGGAAAATTTTACTTACATCTTCGACCGATACGCTGACGAATCAACGAGCATTAACAAAGTCAAAACTGCGCTGTTGATTATCCAAAAAGATTTTGAAGCGCGATTTGGATTTTCGCCGCTAACGGTTCGTCCAATACCGCTTTTTTCGATTGGATTCTTCGTGGTAAATTCTTCCGTGCAGAAAAATTTACTGAATGACTTTGGGAGTTGTTTAAAAGAAATTGAGCCGAGCCTAAATATTTGCCGCGTTAATCTTCAAATGATTTGGGAAAAAAATTTCCGCGATAATTCCTTCCCGCAATTCAAGTATCTGATTTACTCCAAGAGCGAAGATTTGCCCTTCAATAAAAAATATCCTCTTCAAAGTGCGCTATGCGTTGAGATAGAGTTTGAAGAGGATTTCCGCGCCATTTTTAAAAATCTATTCGGGCGATTTAAAGCGGCAGTAAATAAATCGATTGCCGAGTCGAAATATTTTTCTATTGACAATTTGGTTGCGGCGATGAATATTTCCGAGTTCAAAGCGCGTAACATTTGCGAGATTTTAATCGCGTCGATGGATTCTTACAGGAAAATTTTCAATCGAAAGGGGCACTCTATCTTCGCCGCCAAAACTCACCCGAACGGAAGAGTTCACTATCTTTTTAATGCGGCAATGCGTTTTTATTTCGCATGGGTCGAGAAAACTTTTAACGAGATTTTCGACGAGACTAAGAACGGGAAATTTTATATCGCCGACGCTACGACGACACGCGCTAAAGAAGTTAATACGGTGCTTGGGATTTTGGAGGCATTGGGCGTTTTAAAATTCAACATGACGGGTGGCGCGAACAGTCAGATTTATATTCATATTAGCCAGATTCGCAACTTGAAAAGAATAATCGACAATCAAAGCAAATACAGAAATAAAATTCTTGAATCGGTTGCCGAGCGTCATAAAATTTCAGTCGCCATGCTCACCTACATTTACGAAAACGATTTCAACAATGCGCAGATTTGGGATTTGTTGGAAGATTATTTTCTAGGGAAAATTCCCGACGAAGTTAAAGATGGTTGACTCTTTTTCAACCTAGTATGGACTGCACATAATTATTATAACTACTGACTATCATCATATTAGGTGCATTTTATAATCGCCGTGAACGAAAATATTTTTCGCCATAGTAAGAGCACATTGAGGAGAGATAATGCGTTTTTGTAAATCAAATTTCATGTCGAAGTTCTTTTTGTATTCTTTTTTCAGCGCGGAATACTGCCTACTAATAAGGTCGTAGACTTCGCAGGTCTTGAAAATATTTTTAGTCATGTCGTTAAAGATTGGAAAAAATTTTCATTTTGAAGAGGGTCGACAGCACGAGCAAGATTATCCTTTCGCGCCGTAATTAGCAAGAGTTTAAAGTTAAAATCACGTTTTTTCATAGTCAGCAAAGTTTTCTTTTCCGAAAATTGACGTAAACAAAAAAATTCTATAAAATATAATTATGATATTCATCAAAGTAGATTTTGGGGGAATTATCATGAAAAAATTTTTTGTGATATTGATTGCGTTGTTAATATCAGTGAATGCAAATATCTGTTTAGCAAATTATCATGACGACTCAGATTATGTTTTTGTTACAATGGCTCAAGGTGAAATATATTTAAATTTGAAAAGTATTGATGTTCAAGAATATAATCCGCCGCATTATCAAATAGCTGGAACTTTTGTTTATGTTTGTCCTTATTTTGATGAAAATGACAACATTCTTTTTAAAGAAAGTAGATTTATATTAGTAAAAAGATACAACTGGTATACTAAAGAGACATTTAGTCGCGACTACGAAGATAAAAACAAATGGATAAAAGATAAGATAGATGAGAAGAAATCTGGCTTAGCTGCAATACGTAATAGGAGTTTTGCTGATTCGATGTTCAAAGCGGCATACGGTGTTGATTTTTACGGTTATTGATTGGAGGAATATTTATGCGAAAGATTTTTTTCACTGTCATTGCGTTACTCGTAGCTTTTTCGGCAAATGTTTGCTCAGCTCGCTCGGTTTCAGTTACAGAACTCGAAGATTTTTTTGGCAACTGGTATGATTCAAAAGGAAATTTAGTTTTAACAATCAGTAATGATTATAGAATCAATGGTTGCATTATTCTTTCCGTAGATTTTGACGGAACGGATTATTTTACGGTAAAAATTGCTGAAAACAATGGATATAGAGATATAAAAATAGGCGGTTGCGGAAATCCTTTAAGTAATCGTTACTTTGATTCATCAAATGCTTATCATAGAATGATAATAGTTGATGATAAAATTATTCTTAGGGATTCAAAACGCCAAAAATATGTTGAATCAGTCGGTGGAATTTATCTTGGCATGGATAAAGACCAAGTTCTTTCTATTTACGGACAACCTTCAAGCAAAACTGAAAGAGGTATTGGTTCAACATGGGAATACAACAAAGAGGGATTTGTTGTAAAATTTTATGGAGATATGGTTACTTCTATAGTAGTTTATCCACACAGTAATAGATGTTTTGATTGGTCTGGACTTTCTGCTAATAGTTCACGATTTGAATTTGAGCATAAATATAACGAAAAAATAATCAGTAGAAGTATTTTTATTGGGCACGGTGAAGTAATTTCGATAAGTGATAACGAAGTATGGTTGACAATCCTTACTCCAGGATATAGAGGTTAAAAAAAATTTCTTTTAATATAAATTATCTTTGTAACGATTATTCGCTACGCCGTCACTCCAGTTCAACAGAAAATATATCGGCATGATGTAAAACATCAGCTTGTAAGCTATCCTTTGGAAAAAATCTGTGCCGTTTTTAGCGGGTTTACAACTCACGGATAATTTTCTTGCGAATGATTTCATCTTTATCGAATTCGGACATCATTTCCCAATCTTTTTCCATTTCTAGATTATTACCAGTGGAGCGAGCTACGAGCTGGACAGCTTGCGGGTCTTTTAAAATGGCATCGGCAATTATTGAGGCAAGTGACTTGCCCGATGAATTATCAGAGTTATTAACTTTGTAACAGGTGTTGGGTTTATCAAGAGTAAATTGAATTTTGAGCGCGTCGAGTTGTTCTTTAGCGTGATTGATTCTTTGCGCCAAATTTTTAACGCGAGTTTCGATTTCTTCTAGCCGACGTATGAATTTATAATTTTGGCGAAGGATACCGGCGGCTATTAGTTCAATTTTCTTTAGCGCATCGGGTTTTTGGCATAAGGAATCCAACTCGATTTGTTTTTGTTCAATGGAAAATTTTAGATTGGCGAGGCGAGCTTTTTCTATTTCGATTAAAGTCTTTTGTTTGGT